>CAMAQU010000081.1 GCA_945860425.1 Sphingomonas paucimobilis | reverse complement strand
ATTGATGAACGGCTAATCGGTCACACAAAGGCGCAGAGAATAGGAAAGCCACAGGCCCTGTGGTTATTGCGCGATCTCTTCCCCGGCGGGACAGGCGCCCTTCAGCGCGCCCGTAATGCGGGTGTGGAACCGCACGGGCGGCGCTTTCGCCTTCGGCATTGGCCCTTTGACGCTGTCATAGGGGGTATCGGATTCAATCCGCATCACGGTATTCAGGTCAAAGGCTGTTCCGGCATAGCTGCCATGGGCCGCAATCAAAGTCCGTCCCACTTTACCGGGGTGTGCGCAGGTCAGCACCGCATCCAGCGTGCCGCGATTGAGGGAAAAGCTCTCAAAGCTACACTGGCCCTGTTCCCGCCCCCCAATGACCAAGGCATTGGGGCTGCGCGCCTGATCGGCAGAAAGGCAGACCGCGCTCACTTGCTTTTGCCCCCCCAGCTTGTCGGCAAGGGCACGGGCATCGGACGCTTCAAGGGCAGCGCGCGCTTGCGGGTCCAGAGCCGCAATCTCGGTCGTGGTTTCCCACAATCCGGGTTGAAGCGCCGTCACAACGGGCCGCTCCCGACCTGCGGCGGTGGCCGCAGCCCGTTTGCCGGACTGAACGGGGTCAGACAATTCTTCGCAACCAGCGAGAAGGATGAGCGGCACCAAAGCCAGCAAACGCAACGTCATACGCGCGTCCTGCCGTTATTGCGCGTCCTGCGCAATCCCGCCTGCCCGTTTAACGTCAGAGGGTCAGGCAGCCGCCGGAGCCGCCAGAAAATTATAGGGATCAATCCCGCGAGCAAGATAGCTCTGGTGCGCCGCCTGATAAACATCGGGATCGCCAATATTCAACCGCTTGCGCGCAGCCTCCAGAGGCTCGGCCAACAGCGCGCGAATATCTTGTTCAAAGACCTTCTGCGCGGCTTTGCCATGCCGCTGGGATTGCGCAACAGCACCATAAACCGGGGCATCCGCGCGAACGCGACGCTTGAGTTCATAGGCCCCAGCCCAAGCAATCAGCAGGCTGCCCCAGGCGCGATCCTGACCATAGGTAAAGCCAAGCGCGCATTGTTCGCCCAAGGCATCCCGGCCATAGCCTGTGAGAATATGGAGCAGATCATGCGTGTCGCGCAGGCGATTGCCATACCATTGTATCTGATCCTGAAAGACAGGGCGTCCCACGCGCATTTTTTCGGATTCAGCAACCAGCCCAGCCGCCGACAGGCCTTCGCGTCGCATGAACGCCACATAGGCATGAGCAACCGAATTTTCCGGCAACTTCAAAAGCGCCTCATGATCATCCAGCACATCGGGCAGATAGGGCTCGCTCTGCATCAGCGCCCGGCCTTTTGCGCTTTCACAAAAGGCTTTCGCATCCGCCCAAAAGGAGCGGCGCGGCAAGCATTCAAAAATGCGGAATACCTGTTCGGTATCCTCCTTGTCGCGGATCAGCTGACGAAAATGCGCCATTGCCTTGAACGGACGAAAGCGCAGTCGTTCCCGGCGCGGATCGGAGAAGTGAGACGGTGTCATAAACGCTAGATAATTTTTGCTGACACGCCTGTCAATAATGCCCACGACCATTTGCTGCGCATTGCCTCTGCTGCCCATCGCCCCTAGGTTGAATTCATGTCTCTCATCATCCGCACATCGCTTGACGAACCCGATACCGGGCAGAGCTTTGTTCCGCACCGCCCGGTGCGTCCGCCCAAGGTGGATGGCGGCAAGAAGTTCAAAATTGTCAGCGATTATGAACCTGCGGGCGATCAGCCCACGGCCATTGCAGAGCTGGTGGCGGGTGTTGACTCGGGCGAGAAGGATCAGGTTCTGCTGGGCGTCACAGGCTCTGGCAAAACATTCACCATGGCCAAGGTGATTGAGGCGGTGCAGCGCCCAGCGCTTATTCTGGCACCCAATAAGATTTTGGCGGCCCAGCTTTATGGCGAGTTTAAGAGCTTCTTTCCCGACAATGCGGTCGAATATTTTGTCAGCTATTATGATTATTATCAGCCCGAAGCCTATGTCCCCCGGTCGGACACCTATATTGAGAAAGAAAGCTCCGTAAACGAAGCGATTGACCGGATGCGCCACTCCGCCACGCGCGCGCTTCTGGAGCGGGATGATGTGTTGATCGTCGCCTCTGTCTCTTGTCTCTACGGCATCGGTTCTGTTGAAACCTATTCGGCGATGATCTTTGACCTCAAAAAAGGTCAGACCGTCGATCAACGGGAAATTGTCCGAAAGCTCGTCGCCTTGCAGTATAAGCGCAATGACGCCGGCTTTTCCCGCGGGAATTTCCGCGTGAAAGGCGACACGCTCGAAATCTTCCCCTCGCACTATGAAGACACCGCTTGGCGCGTCAGCTTTTTTGGCGATGATATTGAACAGATTGTCGAATTTGATCCGCTGACCGGCAAGAAGGTCGCCAGCCTGGATCATGTCCGCATCTATGCGAACAGCCATTATGTCACGCCCGGCCCGACGCTGAAACAAGCGATGGAGGCGATTAAATTTGAACTTCAGGAACGGCTGAAGGAATTGGTGGCCGAAGGAAAGCTGCTGGAGGCTCAACGGCTGGAGCAACGCACCAATTTTGATCTGGAAATGATCGCAGCCACCGGCGCGTGCGCGGGCATTGAAAACTATTCCCGCTTCTTAACCAGCCGCTTACCGGGGGAGCCGCCGCCAACTTTGTTTGAATATCTGCCCGAAAATGCCCTGCTCTTCGTCGATGAAAGCCATGTGACGATTGGCCAAGTCAACGGCATGGCGCGCGGCGATCATCGTCGCAAATTGACGCTGGCGGAATATGGCTTTCGCCTACCCAGCTGTATCGACAACCGCCCCTTACGCTTCAATGAATGGGATGCGATGCGGCCGCAGACAACCTATGTCACGGCAACCCCCGGCCATTGGGAAATGGAACAAACAGGCGGCGTCTTTGCCGAACAGGTGATCCGCCCAACGGGCCTGATTGACCCGCCGGTGGAGATTCGCCCCACCGAAGATCAGGTGCAGGATTGCATCAATGAATGCCGCAAGACGGCGGCTGCGGGCTATCGCACATTGGTCACCACGCTGACCAAACGCATGGCCGAGGATTTGACCGAGTTCATGCACGAAGCGGGCCTGAAGGTGCGCTACATGCACTCCGATGTGGAGACGCTGGAACGTATTGAGTTGATCCGTGATCTACGTCTGGGCGTTTATGATGTGCTCGTCGGTATCAACTTGTTGCGCGAAGGGCTGGATATTCCCGAATGCGGCCTGGTCACCATATTGGATGCCGATAAGGAAGGATTTTTGCGCTCCGAAACCTCGCTCATCCAGACCATTGGCCGCGCCGCGCGCAATGTCGATGGCCGCGTGATCCTTTATGCCGACCGGATCACCGGCAGCATGGAACGCGCGATGAATGAGACGGATCGTCGCCGCATCAAACAGCTTGCCTATAATGAGGCGCACAACATCACCCCCGAAACGATCAAGAAAAGCATTGGCGACATCATCTCGCATGTCGCCTCTGGCGATCAGGTGACGGTGGAAATTGAAGACGGGCCGCAACACATGGTCGGCCATAATCTGCGCGCCTATATTGAAGAGCTAGAAAAGAAGATGCGCGCCGCCGCCGCCGATCTGGAATTTGAAGAGGCCGGCCGCCTGCGCGATGAAATCCGCACATTGGAAGCAACCGAGCTTGGCCTGCCGACCGACCAGCACAAGGCCCCAATCATGGGCCGATCCAATGAAGGCAAGCCGGGCACAAGGAAGACGCGGTTTGGGAAAACGCAGCGGAAATTTGGGCGTTAGCCCCTGCCCTTTTCCGTATCAAACAACCCGGCCAGCTGCTCGATCATCGTGCCGCCAAGCTGCTCGGCATCCATGATGGTCACGGCCTTTTGGTAATAGCGGGTGACATCATGGCCAATGCCAATGGCGCAGATCTCGACCGGGGATCGGGCCTCGATCCAGTTGATCACTTGGCGCAAATGGCGTTCCAGATAGGCGCCATTATTGACCGACAGGGTGGAGTCATCAACCGGCGCACCATCAGAAATCACCATCAGGATCTTACGATCTTCTGATCGCGCGATTAGGCGATTGTGTGCCCAGAGCAGTGCCTCGCCATCGATATTCTCTTTCAGCAAGCCTTCGCGCATCATCAGGCCGAGCGATTTTTTTGCCCGCCGCCAAGGTTCGTCTGCGGCTTTATAGAGAATGTGACGCAAGTCATTAAGGCGACCCGGCGCGGCTGGTCGGCCTGCGGCCAGCCAGCTTTCACGGCTCTGCCCGCCCTTCCAAGCGCGCGTGGTAAAGCCCAAAATCTCGGTCTTCACGCCACAGCGTTCCAGCGTGCGCGCCAGAATATCCGCGCTAATCGCCGCAATGGAAATGGGCCGACCCCGCATCGATCCAGAATTGTCGATCAACAGCGTGACGACCGTGTCCTTAAACTCGGTATCGCGTTCGATCTTGTAAGACAGCGAACTTCCGGGCGAGACGACAATGCGCGCCAGCCGGGCTGCATCCAGCAACCCTTCTTCCTGATCAAAATCCCAACTGCGGTTTTGCTGCGCCATCAATCGGCGTTGCAAGCGATTGGCAAGCTTGGTGACGGCCCCTTGCAAGTGAACAAGTTGCTGATCGAGATAGGCCCGAAGACGGGTCAGCTCATCTTCATCGCACAAATCGGTCGCGGCGATGACTTCATCAAAATCGGTCGTCCAGCATTGATAATCAAATTGCGGCGGCAGGTCAGATAGCGGACGATTGGGGCGCACGGGCATCATGCCCTCTTCCCCCTCTTCGCCCGGCTCGCCATCGGCATCCATATCCGATTCGGCTTCCATCTCTTGGCTGTCGCCGTCTTCGGTTTCGCCGTCCGACTGTTCGGCGCGCGCATCCATCTGCGCATCCGCTGCACCGTCTTCGGATTGCTGCTGATCGTCCTCGCCTTCGCCCTGCTGCTCTTCATCATCCGCCGCGTCATTGGTCTCGGTCGGATCAATGTCATCGGGGTTGGCGGTCAGCTCAAGATCCTGAAGCAGCTTTTGGGCGAGCCGCGCATAGGCCGATTGATCGGCAACAGCGCGTGCCAAGGCGTCGATATCCTCGCCGCCTTTGTCCTCAATCCAGCTGCGCACCATATCCAGCCCGGCCCGCGCCGACGCGGGCGTTGCGTCGCCGGTCAAACGTTCGCGCACCAACAGGCCAATGGCGGTTGGCAACGGCACTTCATCCGCCCCTTGCGCGCGCGCAATCGGGTCGCTGCGCATCCGCATGTCGAGCGCGTGATTCAGATTTCCACGCACGCCATCCATCGCCGCGGCACCAAGTGCCTCAATCCGCGCGGTCTCCACAGCGTCGAAGACAGCACCTGCAACCGCTTCTGGCGGGCGATTGGCCGCATGAAGCCCCGCCGAATGATGCTTGAGCCGCAGTGCCATAGAATCGGCAAAGCCCCGCGCCTCAGCCACTTGATCCGCAGGCAAGGCCCGGCCCGGCATGGGGACCCTGAAATTCTTGCCCGCTTGCGATGGGGCATCGGCCGTGAAGGCGACTTCCACCTCCGGCTCATGCGCCATTGCGCGCGCCGTTCCGGTCAGGACCTGCCGAAAGGCTTCAAGAGGAGTTTGATCCGCCATTGTTCAAACCGCGTTAGCGACGAATTCGGCAGCGGGAAAGCCACCAAAAGACTGCCTTGGTGAAATAGCCAGAGGGCCTGTAAGCCGGGTTCTGTCCACACGCCGAAGCGTGATGGGCGACCATTCCTCTAGGCGTACTGTTGCCAGCACGCTCAAGCAACCAACCCGGACGACGGGAAGGAGGAATCCCATATGCCGTCCCTATTCGGTCTTGCTCCCGGTGGGGTTTGCCGTGCCGCCTCTGTTACCAGACGCGCGGTGCGCTCTTACCGCACCCTTTCGACCTGACCGCGCCGAAGCAACGGCGGTTTGCTTTCTGTGGCACTGTCCCTGGGGTCACCCCCGCCGGGCATTACCCGGCACCGTTCCTCGCTGGAGCCCGGACTTTCCTCCCGCAGATCCGAAGATCTACCGGCGGCCGCCCGGCCCTCTGGCACGCCCTATCTAGAGCCAAGCGGTGCCAGGTGCAACGTCACGCGCTTGCGGGCCTTAAGTCGAACGGGGAAAGTCCTTAATCGCTTCGCCATGGTCAAGCTCAGCTATTGCACAAAGCCTGTCTTGCTGACTGACCAGCGCCAGCGATGAAGATCTGGCAAGGCGGCAATGTGACGGCGCAGCGTATCCACAAGTTCGGGCCAAGATGCCCCGCCAATCGCCAGCAACGCATCCAACGGGTCTGCCGACACCAGCGCACGGCCAATGGCGGCCCAGACCTGCCGACCGCCGCGCCCATGGTGCAACAGATCGGCAATGACGCAGCAGTGCGCGGCCACCCGCCCCTCCATCGGCACAGTGCGCCCGGCCCGGCGCAGATAGGCTGTGAAGGAAGCGATGGTCTGCGTAATTTGGGCCAGCCGCACCGCACGGGCCCGCTGCGTCCAATGGATTAATCGCGCGGCCGCCTCAATTTCGGCGGCATCAATCGCGTCGCCCGATGGATTGAGCCACGCCATCAAAGCCGCGGTTGAGTCTGGCCCCTCAAGCGACTGGACAGAGCCTGTGTCGTCCAGATGGATCTGCCCATCGATCAATCGTAGCATCGGGAAATAATCCGCCGCCTCGGGCCGGGCCAAAAGCGCGCGCAACAGGCGCACAAAATCCCCATTGGGGACATGGGCGGCAAATTGGGTGACGCCAAAGGTGAAGCCCGCACGGTCATAGCTGTTCAGCGCGAGGAAACTGCCCCCTTCGCACGCTGCCGTCGGGGCAATGATCTGCGCCCAAATGCCAAAGTCGGGCACATAATTCTCGGCTTGATAGGTCAGCAACTTCAGCGGCGATCCGCCAAAAACATTGGAGAGGCCAAGGCGCGCGCCATAACGCATCCGTCGCCCGACAAAGAACGGAGCCTCTTTTCCCGTCTGCGCCCAATAATCTCGCCCACGCACCTCAATTTGAAACTCCATCGCTCGGCCCTCCTGATCGGGACCCCCTCTGCCGCGCGCGACCGCGTGTAGGAAAGCGAAATAGGATTAGGCCGGGGCGGACTTAGTCGCCCATCGGCTTGGGCAGGAGCAATGCGAGCAAAATGGCCCGGCATTCCCCATCGACAATTCCATCCATCAACTCTGGCCGGAATCGACGCTGAAAGGCCCGAACAGCGGCGGGGCCATCGGCGATGTCAT
>CAMAQU010000080.1 GCA_945860425.1 Sphingomonas paucimobilis | reverse complement strand
CAACTGTCGGGCGCGATCCGTGGCGGCGCTGAATTACGCCCGATTTGCAGGCGGCAAAAAATCCCATGACTGGCAAGGCGCGGATTATGCCCCAAAATATGAACGGGTCAGTTCCGGGACATTGGTCGAAATGGCCATGACCTATGCCTGTTCTGGCGGCAAGCTGCCGAAAATTCCGCCCAAACCCGCCCTGCCCGGCAGCGACGCCTTGGCCAGCGATAGCGATGGGGGATAGGCTGCCGCATTCGATTTTCTTGACGTTGGCATCTGACGCCACAAACTGCTAGCGCCGACTCATGCCCATAAGTGCCGCCTCTGCCTCGCGGGAGATTTTAATCCGCCTTCACGAAGTGATGGCGTCGCGCACCAGTGCGCAGGCGAAACTCAACCAAGTGGTGGCAACCATTGCCGGCGTGCTGAAAAGCGAAGTCTGCTCCATCTATCTGCGCCGCGATGGCCTGTTGGAATTGTTCGCAACCAAGGGGCTGAAGCAAGAGGCTGTGCACGTGACGCGGCTCGCCATGGGTGAAGGGCTTGTCGGCACGATTGCCGAACAAATGGCGACGCTCAATCTGGATGAAGCCACCAGCCACCCTGATTTTGCCTATAAGCCGGAAACGGGCGAAGACCTGTTTCATAGCTTTGCAGGTGTGCCGATCATCCGCAAAGAAGACGCTGTTGGCGTCTTATGCGTTCAGCACATCGAATCGCGCAAATATGAAGAGCTGGAAATTGAGGCGCTTCAGACGGTGGCCATGGTGCTGTCGGAACTGATCGCCAATGCCGGCCTAATCGACAATGCCGAACGGCGCGGCAGCAAGATTCAAGATACAACGGCCCAGCGCCTGTCTGGCCTAAAGCTCGTCGATGGCATGGCGTCTGGCTATGCCGTGTTTCACCAGCCGCGTGTCACGATTGAGCATACAGTTGCCGAAGATATCGAAGCTGAGCGGCACCGCGTTTACGCCGCCTTTGATAAGATGCGTGAACAGATTGAGCGCATGGCGAGCGAAGCCGAATTTGGCGTTGAGGGCGAACATCGCGAAGTCCTCGAAATGTACAAGATGTTCGCCTATGATGAAGGCTGGCGGCGGCGCATCAATGAGGCCATCGACAGCGGCCTAACAGCAGAGGCCGCAATCGAACGCGTGCAGCAACGCACCCGGATGCGGATGCGCCAAATTGACGATCCATTGCTGGCAGACCGGATGCATGATCTGGAGGATATGGCCAATCGGCTGCTTCGGATTGTCTCTGGCCAGCTTGGCTCAGCGGCACAAGCAGGCTTGCGGCAGGACACGATTTTGATTGCCCGCAATTTGGGGCCCGCCGAGCTTTTGGAATATGATCGGCGGCGCTTGAAAGGCGTGATCCTGGAAGAAGGGTCGCTGACCGCGCACGTCACCATTGTGGCGCGCGCCATGGGCGTTCCCGTTCTGGGCCGCGTGAAGGGCGTGCGGCGGATGATTGGGGAGGGCGATCTTGTTCTGCTCGACGCCGGGCAGTCAGCCGCCTTTGTGCGTCCCAGCCCGGCCATGGAGCAGGCCTTTGAAAGCCGGCTTCAAGCATCGCAAAAGCGCCGGGCCGGCTATGCGGCCTTGCGTTCGCAACCGCCGGTTACAAAGGACGACACCCGCATCACCTTGATGGTCAATGCGGGCTTGCGCGATGATATTGGCCAGCTGGACGTGACAGGGGCAGATGGCATTGGCCTGTTCCGTACAGAGTTTCAGTTTTTGGTGTCCGCGACCATGCCGCAGCGGGAGCGCCAACAGCGCCTTTATCGCGATGTGCTAGACGCGTCGGGCGACCGCCCCGTGGTTTTCCGCACTGTCGATATCGGGGGGGACAAAGCCCTCCCCTATCTGCGCTTTGATGGGCATGTGGAAGAAAATCCGGCCATGGGATGGCGCGCCCTGCGCCTGGCGCTGGAACGCGATGGCCTGATGAAGGCGCAAGCCCGCGCGCTGTTGGAAGCGGCCGCTGGCCGCACCCTCAATGTGATGTTCCCAATGGTGTCAGAGCCTTGGGAATTTGAAGAGGCCAAGGCTATTTTTGAGCGCCAGCGGGACTGGATCGCCAAACAAGGCCGCCAGCTTCCCTCGCGCATCCACTATGGCACGATGCTGGAAGTTCCAGCGCTTGCTGAGATGCTCGATGTGCTCTTGCCCAAGGTTGATTTTGTGTCGATCGGCACCAATGACCTGACCCAATTTCTTTTTGCCGCAGACCGCGCCAACCCGAAATTGGCAGAGCGGTATGACTGGCTGTCCCCGGCCATATTGCGGTTCTTGCGGCGCGTACTGATCGCCTGTCGGGAGTCCAATACGCCTGTGACGATCTGCGGTGAAATGGGTGGCCGCGCGCTCGAAGCCATGGCCTTGCTTGCCATTGGCTTTGAACGGCTGTCCATCACGCCAGCGGCGATACCGCCTGTAAAGGCCATGGTCCGATCGCTTGATCTGAGCGCCGCCAAACCCATGATGGAAAAGCTATTAGCCGATCCACCGCGCAATTTACGAGACGCCCTAGGTGAATGGGCGCGCAGCCAATCCGTTGATATTGCATAGGGAGCTGGTCGCCGCTCAAACGAGTCGTCAGCCACGCCAATCTATGTTATCTCATGACAAAATAATCGTCCCAATGGGACATTGAGGGAATGCGGAACGCACCATGTCGGACGCACTGACAGACGCCCCCATGTTGGCACTTGACCGTGTTGGCGATCGGCTTCGCGCCGCGCGCTTGGCGGCAGGGCTCAACCTGTCTGATATCGCAGATAAGACCCGCGTTCCTCTTCGTCATTTGGAAGCCATTGAATCGAATGATTTTTCGACCTTGCCCTCCTTCACCTATGCGACAGGATTTGTCCGCGCCTTTGCCCGTATTGTGGGGGAAGACGAAGTCACCCTGATCCGGGATTTGCGCGTTGAGCTGGGCCGCGATCAGGACAGCTGGACGGCGGCATCTGGCGACAATGTTGCCGATCCGGCCCGAATCCCGCCGAAATGGTTGGCTTGGACGGCTGCCCTCATCATGCTGGCATTTGTTGGCGGCTATGGCCTATGGCGCAGCACCTTATTTGATCCGCAAATAGCAAAGGTTGAACAAGCTCCCGTAGCCCCGCGTCCGGCGGCGCCTGTCCGTCCGGCGGCAGCGCCCATCGCTGCACCGCTGTCGACCGGGCCGGTGCTGCTCATGGCCATTGATGATGTCTGGGTCAGGATTTACGACAAGACCGACAAGGTCCTGTTCCAAGGCATCCTTAAAAAGGGCGAGAGCTATCCGGTTCCCCCCGATGCAAATGGGCCAATGATCCGCACAGGCCGGGCAGACCAGATTGCCGTCACAATTGGGGGGGTCTCCGTGCCTACACTAGGCCCGGCGAACCAGACACTTTCGAACATACCCATATCTGCAGCGGCCCTTGCGGCGCGCCCTTCGGCCCCCGCGCCAGACCCAACATCGGCGCCTGCGCAGACACAGCCTTGATCGCGCATCCGGTCTGGTCCAAAGTCGATAAGAATTGATCTATCAGGGATGTTCACAATGCGTTTTGCCTTGATTTCCGTAGCCTTGCTGTCTGCTGCGGCCTCTATGCCGCTGATGGCACAGTCCAACGAAGTCGAATTGCGGGTCAATAAGCTGGAACGCGAGATGCGCGCCGTGCAGCGCAAGGTCTTTCCGGGTGCTCCACAGGTGCAGCCTGAAATTGGACTGGTAACTGGGGATGCCGGGCCAACGGCGCCAGCAGCCACAACCCCGCTGACCGACCTGACGTCGCGTCTGGACGCCCTTGAGTCGCAGTTGCGGATGCTCACAGGGCAGGTGGAGACAGATGGCAATCGGCTGCGCAAACTTGAAGACGCGGTCAAAGCGCTGGCCACATCAACAGACAGCCGACTTAAGGCGTTGGAGCCGCCGCCACCCGTGACGGTGATCGAAAATGAGGCAGCTGTGAGCAGCCCGCCTGTCGCCGCTGTGATGGAGGTTCCGGCCCAGACCAGCCGCCCGGCACAGGTCGCCCCAACCCCGGCTCCGCGGCCCGCGCCAACGACCACAACCCCGACGCGCGCGGCACCCATTGCGGCCCAGGCCTCTGGCCCGGCGGCGAAAAATGATCCGAGCCGAAAAGCATTGGTCGATGCCGTTGAAGTACCCGTATCGGGCGATGCGGCGGAAGATGCCTATAGCTATGGCTTCCGCTTATGGCAGGCAAAGCTCTACCCCGAAGCGCAAGCGAAGCTGAAAGAGTTTGCGGCAAAATACCCGCGCCATCGGCGCGCAAGCTATGCGCAAAACCTGCTCGGCCGCGCCTATTTGGATGAGGGCAAGCCGGCCCTTGCCTCTGTTGCTTTCTACGAAAACTACACCCGCAACTCCAAAGGCGAGCGTGCAGCGGAAAGCCTTTATTATTTGGGTGTTTCTCTGACGCGGCTGAAGAAGCTGCCCGATGCCTGCAAGGTTTATGATGAATTTGCAGATGTCTATGGCACGACTGCGGCAGGTGAGCTGCAAGCCCGTGTTGCCAAGGGCCGCGTCGACGCCAAGTGCAATTGAGCGACCTTTGCCCAAGTGATTGATCCGGCGGCCACACAACGCTTCACGCGAGACCTGGCCGGCCTTTTGCCCAACCCCACGGGCCGGATCGGGCTGGCCATTTCCGGCGGGCCAGATAGCCTCGCCCTGCTGTTGCTCGCCAAGGCCAGCCTGCCAGACATTGTCGCGGCAACGGTAGACCATGGCCTGCGCCCCGAAGCGGCGGACGAAGCCAGCTTTGTTGCCCAAATTTGCGCCGATCTGAGCGTTGACCACAGCATTTTAACTCTGACCAATAGGCCGGTGGGCAACCCCTCCAGCTGGGCACGCCAAGCCCGCTATCAGGCCTTGGACGACTGGGGCACGGCCAAGAACATCCGCTGGCTGCTGACGGCACATCATGCCGATGATCAGTTGGAAACACTGCTGATGCGGCTCAATCGCGGCTCTGGTGTCGCTGGGCTGGCAGGCATCCGCCCACAGAACAAGGCTGTTGCCCGCCCCCTGCTCAACTGGCGCAAGGCAGAGCTTGAAGCCTTGGTGGCACAGGCCGGGCTGCACGCGGTGGAGGATCCCTCAAATCGCGATGCGCGCTATGACCGGGCTCGGATGCGCGCTGCATTGGCCAAGGCCGATTGGCTGGACCCATTGGCGGCCGTGCGCAGTGCCGCCGCCCTTGCCTCCGCAGACGCCGCGCTGGAGTGGACCACGCAGCAGCTTTTTGACCAGCGCGCAGATATGGGGACAGACAGGATCACGCTGGATATAGCAGGCCTGCCCTATGAGCTGCAGCGACGCCTGTTGATCGCTTGTCTACAAGCTCTCAACCCCGCAGCGGACCCCCGCGATGATGAGGTTCTGCGCCTGCTGGCCAGTCTAAATACCGGGAATACAGCAACGCTTGCTGGGATAAAATGTTCAGGCGGCGCACAATGGACGTTTCAACCCGCACCGCCCCCACGGACAATCTCAAGAAATTCATGATTCGCCGCATTGTCATTACGCCCGGCATGCCTATCTTGAGGAATTGAAAGGCAGATTGATTATGAACGACGACAAGGGCCCAACAATGTCCCCCTGGATGAGGAGCCTCGCCATCTGGGTTGCAATTTTGGCGGCATTGGCGCTGTTCGTTTCGATTTTTGAAGGGCGGGGCTCCAGCGGGTCTGGCACCACTCTGGCCTATTCAGACTTTGTCTCACGCGTGGAGCAAGGCTCCGTCAAATCCGTCGTCCAATCGGGCGATGTGATTTCCGGCACGCTCAAAAATGGCGAAGACTTCACCACCTATGCCGTGCCCGACCCACAATTTGCGCAGCGCATGATTGCAGCCGATGTGGAATTTACGGGCCGGCCGGCCGAAAGCCCCGGCTTTTTGCAATTCCTGCTCTATCAATCGCTCCCAATCCTATTGTTCTTGGGCATTGGCTTCCTGATCATGCGTCAGATGCAAAAGGGGGCAGGCTCTGGCGCGATGGGATTTGGCAAAAGCCGCGCCAAAATGCTGACCGAAAAGCAAGGCCGCGTCACCTTTGACGATGTGGCCGGCATTGATGAAGCCCGCGAAGAGCTTGAAGAAATTGTCGACTTTCTAAAAGACCCGTCCAAATTCTCTCGCCTTGGGGGCAAAATCCCCAAGGGCGCATTGCTCGTCGGCTCCCCCGGCACTGGGAAAACCTTGCTCGCCCGCGCCATTGCGGGGGAAGCCAATGTGCCTTTCTTCACCATTTCCGGCTCTGACTTTGTCGAAATGTTCGTGGGCGTGGGCGCAAGCCGCGTGCGCGACATGTTTGAACAGGCCAAAAAATCCGCCCCGTGCATCGTCTTTATCGATGAAATCGACGCCGTTGGCCGTCATCGTGGCGCAGGCCTCGGCAATGGCAATGATGAACGTGAACAGACGCTCAACCAGCTGCTGGTGGAGATGGATGGGTTTGAGGCCAATGATGGCATCATCATCATCGCCGCCACCAACCGCCCCGATGTGCTCGACCCCGCTTTGCTGCGTCCGGGCCGTTTTGACCGACAGGTTGTCGTGCCGCGTCCCGATATTGAAGGTCGTGAAAAGATTTTGGCCGTCCACATGAAGAAGGTGCCGCTGGCCCCCGATGTGGATGCCCGTGTCATTGCGCGCGGAACCCCCGGATTTTCCGGTGCGGATCTCGCCAATCTGGTCAATGAAGCCGCGCTGACGGCGGCGCGCAAGGGCAAGCGCCTGGTCGCCATGGCCGAATTTGAAGAGGCCAAGGACAAGGTCATGATGGGCGCAGAGCGCAAATCCATGGTGATGACCGAAGATGAAAAGCGCATGACCGCCTATCATGAGGCCGGCCACGCGATTGTCTCTGTCCATGAAGCCGCGTCTGACCCGATCCATAAGGCGACGATCATCCCGCGCGGTCGCGCACTCGGCATGGTGATGCGCCTGCCAGAGAGGGATAATTACAGCTATCACCGGGATAAGATGTACGCCAACCTCTCCGTCTCAATGGGTGGGCGCGTCGCCGAAGAGATTATCTTTGGCTATGACAAAGTCTCATCAGGGGCGTCATCCGACATTCAATATGCGACCAATCTCGCGCGTGACATGGTCACACGCTGGGGCATGTCCGATGTGCTGGGCCCGCTGCAATATGCCGAAGCGGATGAGGAGGTTTTCCTCGGCTATTCGAGGAGCCGCGGCAGCCAAATGTCCAACGAGACAGCGGTGATGATCGATCAGGAGATCAAAAGCATCGTTGAAGGCGGCT
>CAMAQU010000079.1 GCA_945860425.1 Sphingomonas paucimobilis | reverse complement strand
AGCGCGATATCAGCCACTCCTCCGTTGAACGCTATATTGGCCCGGACGCGACCATCACGCTCGACTTTGCGCTGGCGCGTCTGACCGGGGTGATCGACAAGCTGTTGGTCTATCCAGAGCGGATGCAGAAGAATCTCGATAAAATGGGTGGCCTTGTGCATTCGCAGCGCGTTCTGCTGGCACTCACCCAAGCCGGCGTCAGCCGCGAAGATTCCTATCGGCTGGTGCAGCGCAACGCCATGAAAGTCTGGGAGTCAGACGGGCAGTTATCGCTGCTCGAGCTGCTCAAAGCGGACACAGAAGTGACGGCGGCGCTCAGCCCAAGCGAGATCGAAGAGAAATTCGATCTTGGTTATCATTTGAAACATGTCGACACGATTTTTAATCGGGTGTTCGGACAAAGCTAAGTTAATGAGATTGCATTTCTTGATTGCATAAACTGCAATCGTGATTGCGGCGCTTGCGTTTGAATTTTTTTGTTGCAGCGCACAAATAGTGCGCATGCAGACGGCGGACCGTCCAAAAAAAGGAAAAACTCATGACACTCATCACTCGGATTGCCAGCGTTGCGATTGGCCTAATGACCCAGACCATTTTGGTGGGCATCGTTATCGGCGCCTAAGCAGCCTGACATATGTTCGGACGGACATTCGGACAAAAACAAAAAGGCCCGCCCTCTCCGGTGGGTCTTTTTCATTTGGCGGAATTCTAGCCACCGATGAGGCCGAAGCCAGGCCGGGCGAGATAGAGCGTCAGAAGCAAATGTGGTGCGGCAACGACCGACAATAGCCTAAATGCGTCTGCCGACATCATCAGGGACTGACCAGAAAACAAGCCGGGAGCCAAAACCCAAGCTGCCAAAAAACAAACCAGACAGATCATCGCGCCATAAGCCCATAGCTTTTGATCCGACCAGTCGGGGAGCATCTGCGTGATGCCACGCATGTGCAGCGGCGAATGCAGAAAGACAAAATAAAGCAAAAATCCCATTTGCGGTGGCAAGGCCGCCAGAGAGGCAAGTGCCGCAAATTGCGCCAAGGCCCACCCGCCATTGCCCATCCGCACGGCCTGCCACATGCCCACCAGTGTCACGAGGACTGCAACAGGCGTCAAGGCAACAATCACCCGCACAACCCAGGTTGCGCTCTCTCCCGACATCGCAACAAACAACGCGCTCACGCTGTCAGGATGCGCGAAAGCCGGAATGCAAATGATCGACGCGCCGGCCATGGTTCTAAGCAACCCAGCTTCAAGCATGCGCCAATCTTCGCCAAAATGAACGGCCGCAAGGCTCAAGAAAAGCGAAAGGGCAAGGATGGGCGCCCCTGCCCATAACAGCACCATGCCCCCGGCAACCGCGACATAGCAGACCAGTAACATCATTGCCGCAGACCGCCGAAGCCGCAGCGTTGAGGTTGCAATGGCGATATCAAATGCGCCGTGCGGAAGCCCCCCAAGCAGCATCATGCCAGCGGCCGCGGCCAGATAACCATTATCTGTAAGGGGAAGATCCAACAGGCTGGCCGCGATAAACGCAAAACAGGCGGGCCAGAAAAACAAAGGCACTGGTACGCGCGATGAGCTCGTACCAGTGCCTATTTTTCCTTGGTAGGAAGTCAAGATAGACATCCAATTCAGGAGAGTTACTTCGCCGTCTTGGCTTCCGCCTCAGACTTGCGAACAGCAATGACCCAAATCAAGACACCAACGGCGGCCTTCGCCACCAAATCGGCAATCGTATAGCCAATCTGGATGGCTGTTTGGGCATCAGCGCCGGAAATATTGGCGTAAGGTGCCATATAGACGATGGGATAAAAGCCCCAGGAAGCGAATGTCAGCAAACGTGCCTTCTTGACCAGTTCACGAACACTCTCCGGCTGACGCTCAATCGACTCGCCAAGACCGCTGAACAATTCCCAAATAATGTAAAGGAACGGAATGGCCGACAGGGTACCCCAAAGCGCCCGCGTTGGAATGTCCGTCGCGATTTCGCCGGGATAGCCCAATACGATCATCAAGGCAGCAGCAAAGCCAAGCTTGATTGTCTTGCTCGACGTTTCTTCCTTGCTCAAGCGCATGACCAGAACGAGCTCGATGAGGAGCAACGGCACGGTGAGCAACCAATCAACATAACGATATGCGTCGTTAAAGGCATAACCGGTTGCGACCAGAACGCCGTCCTTCATCTCATAAGCGGCTTCCCAGCTCTCGAAAATCCGGAAATAGTGATATGCGGCAATTGCGCAAACAAGGCCGGAAATCGTGACGGCAGTCTTATAGTTTTCAGAAACCTGAGAGCGCCCGAGCCACAAAAAGAGCGTGGCGGCGGCCATCGTTGCAAAAGTGAACGAAAAGGCATTGTAAACCAGTGAATACTGGAACGGACTAATGATATCCATAGCATCCTCCTAAGAGAAACCCAACTTCGTTGGATTTATTTTCTCGGAAGAGCACCCAAAATTGGGAGCCCCCCCCCTATATGTCGCGAAGGTTTCTTCTACGACCTTCGCTTGGGTATGGGTTAATGCCGTAGCTGTAAAGAGCTATACGCACTTTGTGCCACATAGCAGGCAAGGGGGTTTTTGCGCGCAGCCAAGACACATGACGGACGTTAATCCGTAAGGTCGTCCCACATATCCTTTAACTTCGTAAAGAATCCTGCGCTTTGTGGGGATTCCTCGCCTGTCTCTGTTGCTCGAAACTGCTCTAACAATTCGCGCTGCTTTGCGGTCAGCTTGGTCGGTGTTTCCACGTCGATTTGCACAACCAGATCGCCGGTTCCTCGGCCGTTGAGAACGGGCATGCCCGCCCCTTTTTGCCGGATCTGCTTGCCGGATTGAATACCAGCCGGAATTTTGATTTCATGCCCAACACGATCCAACCCGGGGACGGTAATACTGCCGCCCAAGGCTGCGGTGGTGAAGCTGATCGGCGCTTTGCAGAACAAAGTTGTGCCGTCGCGCTGAAAGATCGCGTGACGCTTCAGGTGGAGAAAAATATAGAGATCCCCCGCTGGCGCCCCGCGCGCGCCAGCCTCTCCCTCGCCAGACAGGCGAATGCGCGTTCCATCGTCTACGCCGGGCGGAATGTTGACCGATAATGTCTTTGGCCGCTCCACACGCCCCTGCCCACGGCAGCTTGCGCAGGGATCGGAAATGACACGGCCAGACCCTTGGCAAGATGGGCATGTCCGTTCCACCACGAAAAAGCCTTGCTGTGTGCGGACCTGACCATGACCGCCGCATGTGCCACACGCATTGGCCGAGGTGCCTGGCTTTGCGCCAGACCCGCCACAGGGATCGCATCGCGCCGAGACTTGAATGGAAACCGACGTTTCCTTGCCCTTATAGGCATCCTCTAGCGTGATCTCGAGATCAAAGCGCAAATCTGCGCCGCGTTGCGGGCCGCGTTGCCGGTTCCGGCCGCCGCCCATAAACTCGCCAAAAATATTGTCGAAAATATCTGAAAAGCCAGAAAAATCCTGCGGGCCACCGCCGCCATTTTGGAAAGCCGCCTTGCCATATTCGTCATAGGCCGCCCGCTTTTGCGGATCTTTCAGAACATCATAAGCTTCGCTAATGGCTTTGAACTTCGCTTCGGACTCCGCACATCCGGGGTTTTTATCCGGGTGAAAGCGCATCGCCAATTTGCGGTAGGAGGACTTAATCGTCCCATCATCCGCCGTCCGCTCTACTTCGAGCAATTCATAATAATCGTCGGACATCAGGCCCCCCTAGCCCCATTGGTGGCCAAGGGAGCAGTTCCTTTCGCGTTTTCGGGAAACTCTTCCCAAAATGCCGGACTCTGCCCCCTTGGCACCCATGTTCCTGCCTTAGCCCTTATTCTCGTCCACTTCGGAGAATTCGGCATCCACAACATCGTCATCCTTGGCGCTATCTGCACCGGGGGAAGCGGCGGCGGCCTGTTCCTTCTCATAAATCGCCTGACCCAGCTTCATGGCGACTTGCGCCAGAGCCTGCGACTTTTCTGTCATGGCCGCAGCATCCCCGCCTTCGACAGCGGTCTTTGCTTCGGCCAGAGCCGTTTCAATTTCCGACTTGGTGGCCGCATCCACGGCATCACCATGTTCGGCCAGCTGACGTTCGGTCGAATGGATCAGGCTTTCGGCATTATTCTTTGCCTCGGCCGATCCCCGCCGCTGCTTATCTTCTTCGGCAAATTTTTCGGCATCCTGAACCATCTGATCAATATCCGCGTCGGACAAGCCGCCAGACGCCTGAATCTTGATCTGCTGTTCCTTGCCCGTGCCCTTATCCTTGGCATGGACCGAGACAATGCCGTTCGCATCAATGTCGAACGTCACTTCAATCTGCGGCACGCCGCGCGGCGCGGGCGGAATGCCCACCAGATCAAACTGGCCCAGCATCTTGTTATCGGCGGCCATCTCACGCTCGCCTTGGAACACGCGAATGGTGACGGCCTGCTGATTATCTTCCGCCGTTGAATAGACTTGCGACTTTTTGGTCGGGATCGTGGTGTTGCGGTCAATCATCCGCGTGAACACACCGCCCAGCGTCTCAATACCCAGCGAGAGCGGCGTCACATCGAGCAACAGCACGTCCTTAACATCGCCTTGCAAAACGCCCGCCTGAATGGCAGCCCCCATGGCGACAACTTCATCCGGGTTCACGCCCGTATGGGGTTCTTTACCGAAGAACTGCTTCACCACGTCGCGCACGCGCGGCATGCGAGTCATACCACCGACGAGCACCACGTCGGAAATGTCCGCGGCCTTCAAGCCGGCATCAGCCAGCGCCTTACGGCAAGGCTCCAGCGTGCGCTGAACCAGGTCTTCGACAAGCTTTTCCAGATCCGCGCGCGTGATCATCTTCACCAAATGCTTCGGGCCAGATTGATCCGCCGTGATGAACGGCAAGTTGACTTCGGTCGATTGCGCAGACGACAATTCAATCTTCGCCTTTTCCGCGGCTTCCTTCAGGCGCTGCAACGCAAGCTTGTCATTGCGCAGATCAATGCCTTCGGCCTTTTTGAATTCATCGGCCAGAAACTCGACGATCTTGGAGTCAAAATCTTCACCGCCAAGGAAGGTATCGCCATTGGTCGACTTCACTTCGAACACGCCATCGCCGATTTCGAGGACGGAGATGTCGAAAGTGCCGCCACCAAGGTCATAGACGACGATGGTTTTGCCGTCATTCTTATCCAGACCATAAGCCAGCGCTGCCGCCGTCGGCTCATTGATGATGCGCAGCACCTCTAGCCCGGCAATCTGCCCGGCATCCTTGGTCGCCTGACGCTGAGCATCGTTGAAATAGGCAGGAACGGTGATGACGGCCTGTGTCACGATTTCGCCCAGATAGGCTTCGGCCGTTTCCTTCATCTTTTGCAGCGTGAAGGCGGAAATTTGCGACGGCGAATAATCATCACCGCCCGCATTGACCCAAGCATCGCCATTTTTGCCCTTGGAAATGGTGTAGGGAACAAGGCCCATATCCTTCTTGGTCATGGGATCGTCAAAGCGGCGGCCGATCAGGCGCTTCACCGCGTAAATTGTGTTTTCAGGATTGGTGACGGCCTGACGCTTGGCCGGCTGACCAATCAGCCGCTCCCCATCCTTGGCGAAGGCCACAATCGACGGCGTCGTGCGCGCGCCTTCTGCATTTTCGATCACCTTGGGCGCGCCGCCTTCCATGACTGAAACGCAGCTGTTGGTGGTGCCAAGGTCAATTCCGATTACTTTTGCCATAGTCTTACTTCACCCCGATATGGATTAAGGCTGTCTTTCCCCTCAGAAAGATCCGCCAAATTTCGTTACTGACGGGATATAGGAAGCGAATTCTCGCTCGCAAGGTTTGGAGAGGTAAAGTGCATATTGAGGGTGAAATGATTGGCCACTCACGCTATCTTCTTTCGTAACCCAAGTTGGATAAGGACTCCCCGTGATGTTTTCCAAACACGCCTTTCTGCCCGTGCTGTTCCTGATGGCGTCCTGCGCCCCGCAAGAGTCAGAACCCGTTACGGACGCCAGCGTGCGGCTGCCTGCGGTCAAGGGAAATCCGGGTGCGGCCTATTTCACCCTGCATGGCGGCAAGGCCGGGCGGACGCTGGTTTCGGTCGCAAGCCCAGATGCGGGTCGCGCAGAAATGCATGATATGACGATGAAAGACGGCATGATGATGATGACGCCCATCACATCTGTCGCCATTCCCAAAGACGCTGAGGTGCAATTTGCACCCGGCGGCAAGCATGTGATGCTGTTTGACCTGAAAGCTGGCTTGAAAGCGGGAGACACGATCGCGCTCAGCTTCACCTTCCAAGATGGGCAGACAAGCCAAATTACCGCGACTGCCGAAGCCCCGGGCGGCGGCGACGCCCACGGCCATTAAGGCGACCTAATCTAAACCCATAAATCACAATAGGCCTGAATTCGGGTCAACACCATTGCGCGACCAGCATGCGGGCGCATATCAAAGAAAAAACTCAGGGAGAAGACGATGCAACACCGCCGTTTGGGAAAGAGCGCGATTTACGTTTCCGATATTTGCATGGGCACAATGACCTTTGGCAGTCAGGCCGATGAAGCGACATCCCACCGCATCCTGGATCAGTCTCTCGAAGCCGGCATCAACTTCTTCGACACAGCCGAAGGCTATCCTGTGCCGCCCGATGCCAAATGGGTGGGCCGGACGGAAGAGTTTTTCGGTCGCTGGATGAAAACCAAAGACCGCGATGCGATCATCCTCGCAACCAAAGTCTCTGGCCCAAGCCACACTTGGTTCAAATCGCCCAAGCGGGCGGGCATGACGGCACTGGACAGACACAATATCATCAAGGCCGTGGAAGACAGCCTGCGTCGCCTGCAAACCGATTATATCGATCTCTACCAGACGCATTGGCCCGACCATGGCACCGCTTATGAAGAGACGATGGAGGTGCTGGATGAACTGGTGCGCGCGGGCAAAGTGCGCATTGTCGGCTGCTCCAATGAAACAAGCTGGGGCCTGATGAAATCCATTCAAGCGTCAGAGCGTTTGGGCGTCGCCCGCTATCAGACGATCCAGAATAATTTCAGCATGAACAATCGTCGCTTTGAAGACGAACTGGCCCAAGTGTGCCGCGAAGAGGGCGTGAGCCTCATTCCATATTCACCGCTTGCAGGCGGTGTATTGTCCGGCAAATATAATGATGGCCAGCGGCCAGACGGGGCGCGCTTCTCCCGCTATTTAGAGATTGGCGGCCGTCAGGCCGACATGGCTAACCGGTTCGTCAATGAAAAATCCTTGGCGTCAACCGAACGCTATATCGCCCTCGCCAAGGAAGCGGGCATGGATGTGATCACCATGGCGACAGCTTGGTCAAAACAGCATGACTTTGTGGCATCCACCATTGTCGGCGTCAGCCGTGAAGACCAATTGCCAGCCATTTTGGCTGCCGCTGATTTGGTGCTACCCTATGACCTTATGAAGGCCATCTACAAG
>CAMAQU010000078.1 GCA_945860425.1 Sphingomonas paucimobilis | reverse complement strand
TCGCTTTGCCGGCGATTCTGGCGACGGGATGCAGCTGACCGGAGGGCAGTTCACTTTGTCGTCGGCGCTGGCAGGCAATGACTTTGCAACTTTTCCCGATTTTCCAGCGGAAATTCGTGCGCCACAGGGGACGCTCTTTGGCGTTTCGGCTTTTCAGATTAACTTTGGGTCAAGCGACATTGAAACTGCAGGCGACGCGCCAGACGTGTTAGTCGCGATGAATCCGGCGGCGCTCAAGACCAATGTGGGGGATTTAAAGCCCGGCGGTTTGATCATTGCGGATTCCGGTGAATTCACGGCGCGCAATCTTGCCAAGGCGGAATATTCTGAAAATCCGCTTGAGAATGACTCGCTTGGCAAGTGGCAGTTGGTCGCCTTTAACATTTCGCAGCTGACGATGGATGCTGTGAAGCCCTTTGGCCTTGGCAATAAAGAAGCTCTGCGCTGCAAGAATATGTGGACGCTGGGCCTTGCGCTGTGGATGTTTGATCGGGATCGCCAGCCAATTATCGATTGGTTGAAGGATAAATTCGCCAAGAGTAGCGTTCTTGCTGATGCCAATATCGCCGCGCTCAATGCCGGTCATGCTTATGGGGAAACAGCCGAAATCGGTCAGCCGGGCACGGTGACATTGCCGCAACGGCATGTGAATGCCGCCCCTGCCGAGGCTGGGCTGTATCGCACCATAACAGGGGCGGATGCCGCAGCTTATGGGCTTGTGGCGGGGTGTCAGTTGGCGGGCGTAGACATGTTCTTTGGCGGATATCCCATCACGCCTGCGTCTTCCATCCTGCACACGCTGTCGCGGTTGAAGGAATATGGGGTCACAACCTTTCAGGCCGAAGATGAAATTGCGGCCATCGCGTCGGCCATTGGTGCATCCTATGCGGGTCAATTGGGGATCACATCCTCGTCTGGCCCCGGTATTGCGCTTAAGACAGAGGCTATTGGTCTTGCCGTGATGACCGAGCTGCCGCTCGTGATTGTCAATTCGCAGCGTGGCGGCCCGTCGACAGGCTTGCCGACGAAGACGGAACAGTCCGATCTTTACCAGGCGGTCTATGGTCGCAATGGCGATACGCCGCTGCCCGTCATTTCCGCTTGCTCGCCGTCTGATGTGTTTGATTGCGCAATTGAGGCGGTGCGTATCGCCACGCAGTTCATGACGCCCGTCATGCTTTTGACCGATGGCTATATCGCCAATGCGGCTGAGCCTTGGAAAGTGCCGGACATGTCGACCTACGCGCCGTTCCCGGTCACATTCCTCGATCACGTGCCGGAAGGCGGATTTAAGCCCTATGGTCGCGATGAAAAGCTGGCGCGCCCTTGGGTGAAGCCGGGCACGCCCGGTCTGCGCCATCGCATTGGCGGCATCGAAAAGCAGGTCGACACAGGGCATATCAACTATGCGCCGGACAATCACCAGGCGATGACCGATCTGCGCAAAGCCAAGGTTGATGGCATTGCTGACCATATACCGGATCAGGATGTGTGTCTGGGAGCCGAAGGCGGAAAGCTGGTACTTGTGGGCTGGGGATCAACCTATGGCCCCATTCATCAGGCTGTGCGTCGGGCCCGCGCGAAGGGGCTGGATGTCAGCCACGTTCATGTCCGTCATATCTGGCCATTGCCCAAGAATTTGGGCGATCTGCTCAAGTCGTTCGATAAGGTGATCGTGCCAGAAATGAATACGGGTCAGTTTAAGACCGTTTTGCGGGATCAATATTTGATTGACGCCCGCCCGCTGAACAAAGTGTCGGGACAGCCGTTCCGCATCGCAGAAATTGAAGCCGCCATAGAGGAGGCATTAGCATGAACGATATGACCCCCATCAAAACCAGCCCGAAGGACTGGGAAACCGATCAAGAAGTGCGCTGGTGCCCCGGTTGCGGTGACTATGCGATCCTCAAAGCCGTGCAGCGGACGATGCCAGAAATTGGCGGAACGCCGGAAAATACGGTGTTTGTATCTGGTATTGGCTGCTCATCGCGCTTTCCATATTACATGGAAACCTATGGCTTTCATACCATCCATGGTCGCGCGCCTGCGGTTGCAACCGGGGTGAAGTTGGCAAACCCGGATCTGGATGTCTGGATCATCACCGGTGATGGCGATGCCTTGTCCATTGGGGGCAACCACACCATGCATTTGCTCCGCCGCAACCTGAATTGTCAGGTGCTGCTGTTCAACAATGAGATTTATGGCCTGACCAAGGGGCAATATTCCCCCACCAGTCGCGAAGGGACACGCTCTCCCTCAACGCCATTTGGTTCGGTTGATCATCCCGCGCGCCCTTGCGCCTTTGCGTTGGGTGCTGGCGCACGTTTCGTCGCGCGCGCTTATGATGTGTCAAAGCAGCTGGTTGACGTCTTGAAAGCGGCGCATCGTCACAAGGGCACGGCCTTTGTCGAGATTTTCCAGAACTGCATCGTTTACAATGCGGATGTGTTTGCAGGCTTTACCGAAAAGGCGAACCAGAATCACCAGCTTTGGCTGGAGGACGGCAAGCCGATGCTGTTTGACGCTGGCACCAAGGGTATTGCGCTCGATAGCGACAAGTTGATGCTCAAGGTGGTCGATGTGGTGGACGGCGATTGGCAGGCCGCAGGCGTGCTGGTGCATGACATCACCAACCGCACCGTGGCGCATATGCTGGTGGAAATGCCCTTTGGTCCTTTCCCAATGGCACTTGGCATTCTCTATGATGATCCGCAGCCGACTTTTGAAGAAGCGGTCATCGCTCAAAATGAGCAGATTGCAGCCGGCAAGAAGCCTGATTTGCAGAGCTTGATTTCCAAGGGGCAAACCTGGACCGTCGATTAATCGCCGGATTTGAAAAGGATAAAGTTCTAAGTGTGTATTGCAGGCCGCGTGTCGGCCTGCGATGCACGACTTATGTCCAAATCCATCCTCTGGTTTCGCCAAGATCTCCGCCTTTATGATCAGCCCGCGCTTGTGGCGGCATTGGCAGAGGGCGCTGTTCTTCCTGTCTACATATTAGACGAGGAGACACCGGGGCTGCGGCCAATGGGCGGGGCGCAACTTTGGTGGCTTCATCATTCGCTAAGCTTTTTGGCGGCCAGCCTAGCTGAAAAAGGGTCCGGCCTCATTTTTCGGCGTGGGCGCTCAGCCGAGGTTCTCGCAGCGATCAGCCTGGAAACCGGCATAAAGCGGGTTCACGCCCTGCATCATTATGAGCCGGGCTGGAAAACAGCTGAGACCGAAGCTGCCAAGCAGGTGGAGCTCGTTTTGCATCATGGCAATCATCTTTCCCCGCCTGCCTCTATCCTCACTGGATCTGGCGGGCGCTATCGGGTGTTCACACCTTGGTGGAGGTCACTGCTCTCGCATATGCCGCCTGCTCGGCCCGTTCCCGCGCCGGAAACTATGCCTTTGGCCATGCAATGCAAGTCAGACGATTTCAGCGATTGGGGGCTTTTGCCAACAACACCCGATTGGTCAGGCGGTTTTTCGGTCTGGTCACCGGGGGAGGCAGGGGCGCAAGCGGCATTGCGTGAATTTCTTCCGAAAATGACGGCCTATGACGACACGCGCAACCTTCCCTCTGTGGACGGGACATCGCGCCTGTCGCCGCATATTCATTTCGGTGAAATCAGCCCGGCGACCATTTGGCATTTGGCGGCACGAGAGGCGGGTGCGCAAGCCGAACCCTTTTTGCGCCAATTAGGGTGGCGGGATTACGCGACCAATCTGCTCGATTTGTTTCGAGATTATGCAAAGTCCAATGGTCGGGCCGCCTTTAATAAAATTCCTTGGCGGTCGGGTGCCGAGGCTGAGGCAGATTTTCGAGCTTGGACGCGCGGGCGCACCGGCTATCCCATCGTTGATGCCGGAATGCGCGAACTTTGGGCAACGGGCTGGATGCACAACCGAGTCCGCATGATTGCCGCTTCCTTCTTGATCAAGCATTTGCTGATTGATTGGCGGCGGGGGGAAGAATGGTTTTGGGATACGCTGGTTGATGCGGACGCCGGGGCCAATGCCTCCAACTGGCAATGGGTCGCTGGCACTGGGGTCGATGCGCCGCTCTTCTCACGGATCATGGCGCCTCTGTCTCAATCCGAAAAATTCAATGCAGATGCCTATATTCGACAATGGGTGCCGGAATTGGCCGATGTGCCCAATCCCTATATCCACGACCCGGAAGATTTTGGTGTGCGGCCAAAGGGCTATCCCGCCAAGATCATCGGCCATCGCGCCGCGCGCGAACGGGCGCTGGCGGCGCAGGCGATGTCGCGTTCCGCTTAACTTTAGGGGATAGGGGGCGGTCGAGCGATTTTCGTTGATTTATGGGGCGGTTATCGCCTCTAATGGTTCAGCAAAACAAATGTTTGACGGGAGAGGGTGATGCGGAATTGGGCAAAGGGTGCAGCCTTATGGCTTGTGCTGGCATCGGGCGCGGTTGCGCAATCACCAGACACCATGCCAAAGGATAAAGATGTGCTTTTCTGGACTCAGGATCAGCGCGATGCCGCTTTTCGCGCCACAGAGACCCTCACCACGGTCAATGTTATTCCCACCGGCGACAAGGTCCGTCCGCTCTCGAGTGGCACGCCAATCAAACCTGCGCTCGATCTGGATGCCTATATGGCGCGTCAGCGGAATGCGGGCCTGATCATCATTCAGGATGGGAAAATCCGTTTCGAAAAATATGCCCTGAATTATGGGCCGGAAGGTCGCTGGACGAGCTTTTCCGTGGCTAAATCCTTTACCTCCACGCTGGTCGGCGCGGCCGTGAAGGATGGGTATATCAAAAGCCTTGAGGACAAGGTGTCGACCTATATTCCCGGACTTCGCGGTTCCGTTTATGATGATGTAACTGTCCGCCAGCTTCTCACCATGACGTCCGGCGTCAAATGGAATGAAGATTATACGGATCGCAACTCCGACGTTGCTCTGTTTGATCGGCATCAGCCAGAGCCGGGTGAGGACATGACAGTCAGCTATATGAAGCGGCTGCCCCGTGAAGCGCCAGCGGGCACGAAATGGGTCTATAAAACGGGTGAGACTAATTTGATCGGTGTTCTCGTTTCAAGTGCGACGGGCAAAACGCTCTCGGCCTATCTCTCCGAAAAGCTTTGGAAGCCGTTCGGGATGGAAGGGGAGGCGATTTGGATGTTGGGCCGGACCGGGCATGAAATTGCCGGTTGTTGCATTTCCGCCCGTTTGCGGGACTATGCGCGCTTTGGCCTCTTCATGTTGGATGGCGGCAAGAATGTGCTTCCGGATGGCTGGATCAAGGAAGCGACAACCAAGCAGGCCGAAATCGATCAGCCCGGCAAGGGCTATGGATTTCAATGGTGGACGAATGACGATGGCAGCTATGCGGCCCAAGGCATTTTTGGGCAGGGCATCTTCATTGATCCCAAGCGCAAATTGATCATTGCTTCAAATGGAAATTGGCCCACCGCAACCGATCCGGAAGGCGTCGGCAAAGAACGCGAAGCTATGTATAGGGCTGTGCAGGCTGCGGTGGATGCAGAAAGCCATCACCACCATTAAGCCCACCACCATTTAGCCCACTGCCATTAAGCAAGGCTAGGCCGGGTTTTTGATCCGTTCGCGATGGTTGGTCTCATAACCTTCCGTTAGGAGGGCCGTAACCCGCTGCCCCACCGTCTCTGGGGATTTTAGTGTTGCAGGGTCTTCGCCCGGATATGCTTTTTGACGCATCTTCGTTGCTGTTGCACCCGGATCGATAATGGCAACCTTGATCCGCCCAACATTGCGGGTTTCCTCTGCATAGGCAGAGAGCATGACTTCAAACGCCGCTTTGGAGGCCCCGTACACGCCCCAAAAGGCGCGTGGGGCGGTTGCGACGCTAGAGGTGATGCCAACTAGGCGTGGAGCATCGCTCTTGCGCAAAAGCGGGTCGAACGCCGCAATCATCGCCTGCTGTGCGCTGACATTGAGCGTGAAGACGTCGGCAAATTCTTTGGCATCGGCATGGTTGAGCGGGGTAAGGGTGCCGAGCATCGCCGCATTCAAAACCAGAATATCAAGCTTGCCCCAACGCGAGCCAACAGCTTGGGCAAGGCGACCAATGGCATCCGCGTCGGTTAAATCGAGCGGCGCGATTGTCGCACTTCCGCCCTTTTCGTGGATGCGATCTTCGACCTGTTCCAGCATCTCTCCCTGGCGCGCCGTGAGAATGACATGAGCACCGGACGCAGCAAGGGTTTCGGCAATCGCCGCGCCAATGCCGCGGCTTGCGCCTGTCACAAGCGCAATTTGACCTTCCAGACGGCCCGTCATTAGACCACGCGTTCCGCAAGGAGGCTGAGCTGGTCGACTGACTCAACATCATCCTGGTCGGTCAGGCGCGTGGGGTAATGGCCGGTAAAGCAGGCATCGCAATATTGCGGTTTGGCCGGGTCCCGGCCCGCTTCGCCAACAGCCTTGTAAAGCCCGTCGATTGAGATGAACGAGAGGCTGTCTGCCTGAATAAACGTCCGCATTCCTTCCACATCATGGTTCGCAGCGAGAAGCTTGGAGCGCTCTGGCGTATCGACGCCATAAAAGCAGCTGTGGCGCGTCGGTGGGCTGGCAATGCGCATATGCACTTCGCGCGCGCCGGCATCGCGCATCATCTGAACAATTTTTAGGCTCGTAGTGCCCCGAACAATGCTGTCGTCGATCAGGATGATGGATTTGCCCTCAATCAAGGCGCGGTTGGCATTGTGTTTCAACTTCACGCCCAAATGGCGAATATTATCGGTCGGCTGGATGAATGTGCGCCCAACATAATGGGACCGGATAATGCCGAGCTCAAAGGGGATGCCGGATTGCTGGGCATAGCCAATCGCTGCGGGGGTGCCGCTATCTGGCACGGGGATGACCAAATCCGCAGCAACCGGGTTTTCTAAGGCCAGTTCCGCGCCAATGGCTTTACGGACAGAATAAATGCTCGATCCATTGGTGATGGAATCGGGCCGCGCGAAATAGATATGTTCGAAAATGCAGGGGCGCGGATGAGATTGGGGCAGGGGGCTGATCGAGCGAACACCCTGTTCCGTTACAATCACGATTTCGCCGGGCTCAACTTCGCGTTCAAAAGTCGCCCCAACAATGTCCAGCGCCACGGTTTCAGATGCAAAGACAATAGCATCGCCCAATCGGCCCATAACCAGCGGTCGAATGCCAAGGGGGTCACGACAGGCCAGCATGCCTTCGGGCGTCATGCAGATGAGCGCATAGGCCCCTTCAAGCTGCTTCAGGGCATCGATGAACCGGTCCAGCAGGGTGCGATAGGTGCTTGTTGCGACCAAGTGAATGATGACTTCGGTATCGCTGGTCGATTGGAAAATGGCGCCTTTGCGCACCAATTCCCGCTTCACCGTCATCGCGTTTGAAATGTTGCCATTATGGGCAACGGCAAAGCCACCAGACGCAAGATCGGCGAAGAGCGGTTGCACATTGCGCAGCGATGTTTCCCCCGTTGTTGAATAACGGACATGGCCGCACGCAACATCACCGGGTAGGCCGCGGATAATCTCATCGCGATCAAAATTGCCAGCCACATGCCCCATTGCGCGATGCGAATGAAATCGCGTGCCA
>CAMAQU010000077.1 GCA_945860425.1 Sphingomonas paucimobilis | reverse complement strand
GCCATAGCGAACATGCCTATCCCTCTGCCAGCCGCGCGCCGTTGTCGCTCGCTGCCCCGGTGCTGTCGCAGATGCTGGCCAAGCAATTTGGCTGGCAGGGTGCACTGATTGAAAATCGCGCCTTGGGCGGGGATTATTGGTTTACCCCCAATGTCCCGGGTAATCGCCGGGCAGAGGCGGCCGCTTGGCTCAAGGGGGAATTAGAGCGCCAATTTGCGGGTAAGGTTGCGGCTGTCTTTGCCAAGGCGGACATTGCGGAGATCCCGGTCCCCACTGGAAATCCAGCATTGTGGAGCCTTGCACAGCGAGTGCGCGCGTCCTTTGTGCCGGATCGCTCAGGGGATATTTATATCGCCTTGCTCAATGGTCAGCAGCCGATGCCCGCGGGCATTCGCGGCTATGTCGCAACGCATGGCAGCCCTTGGGATTATGATCGGCGCGTGCCTATCCTGTTCTGGCGCAAGGGCATGACTCCGTTTGAACAACCCCAGCCGGTGGAGACGGTGGACATCATGCCCACATTGGCAAGCCTTGTGGGTCTGCCGATTGATCCCAGCTCAGTCGATGGGCGCTGCCTTGATCTGGCGGCGGGGCCGGGCACGACCTGCCGATAAAATCTGAAATAATGTCATAGATTGGTGCATTGCCAGCTTTTTGGTTGGACCGGAAAGCTGGCTTGCCTTAGCCTTATGGCCATGTCGGATTGCGAAGCCTGTGTGGCACGAAACCGCGCTATTTGTTCGGCGTTGGCAGAGGATGAGCTGGCCCTTTTGTCGAGGATGGGCCGCAAGCAACATGTAACGCGTGGTCAAACCCTTGTCTGGGAAGGGGATGAGGCGCTGGTTGTCGCCAATGTCATCCAAGGCGTCCTGAAACTTTCTATTTCGACTGCAGATGGACGCGAACAAATTGTGGGCGTCGTTTTCCCTTCCGATTTTATCGGACGGCCTTTTGGCACAGAAAGCCCCTATAGCGTCACCGCGCTGACCGATGCCGAAATCTGCATTTTCACGCGCGCTGCCTTTGAGGGTTTTGCCAAGGACCATCCGGATCTTCAGCATAAGCTGTTGCAACGCACCCTGGATGAACTGGACCGGGCGCGCCAATGGATGATGCTGCTCGGTCGCAAGACGGCGAGCGAGCGTATCGCGACGCTGCTGCTCGAAATGTCGAACCGCTTGGGCAGTGCAACTTGCGCTGCCATCGCGCCCTTTCTGGATGAATTTGATCTGCCGATGGATCGCCAGCAAATAGGGGATGTTCTTGGCCTGACGATTGAAACGGTCAGCCGTCAGCTCACCAAGCTGAAAGAGGCAGCGATGATCGAGCTGCCGGATCGCAGGCGCGTGGTCATCAAAGATCGCCGCGGTTTGGAGCAGCTCGCCCTCGCTGCTTGAGGTCCATTTTCCTTTGACCCTTACCGGCCCAGGTAAATGGGAATATTGGAGTGCGCGGTCAGCCGCCGGGTGACACCGCCCAGCAAGGTTTCCCGCAGGCGGGAGTGGCCATAGGCGCCGATCAAGATAGCACCTGCGCCCTGCGACTGGGCAACCTCTGTCAGAACCTTGTCCGCAGGTCCGGCATCTTCATCAAAACTGATCAGGTCAGATGTGATGTCATGCCGCGATAAATAGGCCGACGCCTCTGTCTGCGGGAAGACCTCTCCCTCTTCGCCGGTGGACACCAATGTGACGCTCGACGCAAGCTTGAGGGCGGGGAGGCCAAGGCGGATGGCCCGAGCCGCTTCTGCGGACGCGTTCCAGCCGACCACAATGGGTGCGGTTGCATCCATCTGCGTCATCTTTTCGGGCACGACGAGAACCGCGCAGCCGCTATGGATCACAACCTCATCCACCAAAGGTAAAGGACGGCTGGTGCCAGAATTTCCGTCCGGCTGGCTTATGATCACGAGATCTGAAAGCGCTGAAAGGGAAATGAGTGTCTGGGCCGGATCGCCATCAAAGGATTGCCAATCCCAGCGGACATCCTCTCGGGACAGGCGGGCCTCCACCCGTTTTGCGGTCAGCTTCTCGCTTTCACGCAGACTCTCGATGATCGCGTCGCTTGCGAATATCCCACCAACCGGATCCATACCGACATAAGCGGAAAAGGGGGTGACATAGGCGCATGTCAGATGCGCGTCATGGGCGCGGCACAGGTCCAGCGCGACGGACAAGCGACCGTCAAGGGCATCATCTTCATAGATGTGGAGCAAGATCGACTTCACCAACCGCACCTTTCCTTTGTTTCTAGAACAAGGGAAATGCATGAGACGCGAACTTGTGTCCTTGATTGGGCACAAAAACTTTGTTGATCGAAGTCAATGTGGCAGCGCGGGGGCAGCTTTTGGCCGCCCCGCGCAGGGTTAGAATGCGTAGCTCAATGTCGCCTGCACATTTTGGAAGGAAGATCGCCCCGTGATGCTGCGATCCAGCTCATCTGTCAGGGCAAAGGATTTGGTGCGGAAATAGCGATATTTCACCCCAATGGAGACCCTATCTGACAAGGGCTCTCGCACCCCCGCCAAGAGCTGCCAAGCGAGCCCCTTGTCCCGCCCATTGAGGAACGGCACGCCAGCGGCGAGGGAATAGTCGCGCGCCTCAAATCGGGCATAGCCAACCCCTGCGCCTGCAAAAAACTTGGTCTGATTTGCATCGCCCAATTGGGCATAGCCATTCAGCATCGCGGCGCGGGACCGGCTGCTTCCCGAAAAAGCGGTAAAGCTGCCTTGGGTCAAAATGGGCGTTGTCGACCCACTGACCAATCGCGCTGGGATCGGCACAGTTGTGGTGACCTTATTCAGGGCGGCGGCGCGCTGGCTCAATTCCACCTCGGCGCGCAACAGGCCAAAATCCATGCCTGCAGACACAGCAACATCATAACCCGTCTTGTGGGTGAGGCTGATGCCGTTCGTGGTCGGGTTGGGCGTTGTGCCCACTGTAAGGCCCATTTTATTGGCCCAAGAGGATCCAGCTGACAGCTCGACAAATGGCCGCGGGCCGTCCTTCGCCAGAACAGGGGTTGCATATAGGGCAAGGCCAATTGCTGAAACTAGGGCTGTGGTTTTCATATTCCCGTTCCTTTTCAAGGGCATCGACCAAGAGAAAGGCCGCGTACCGCGCACGCAATCTCCATGGCCCGGCAAGATGGGGGAGCACCACTTTCCTTATGGCTTAAACGTCTAATCCTTTTGCCAGAGTCGCTCTGGTGGTGGTCGGATTGGGACGCAAATTCTGGGAGGGTGGACGGATGGTGGAGCTGAGGGGAATCGAACCCCTGACCTCATCATTGCGAACGATGCGCTCTACCAACTGAGCTACAGCCCCGCATCCGTGGGACGCGCCTTAACGCTGGCGGCGGCGCGTTGCAATGGGCTTGCGCTGTTGCACTCTGCCAACGCCCGGCCTTGCCAAAGTCGGCTCACCGCCGCACAAAGGCGGGATGCGGTTGATAACCATAGCTGGGATAAGCCTTGCGGCGATGATGCTTGCGGCATGCGCAACCTTGCCTGCGCCACCCCGTCCGGCTGAGCCTGTCGCCCGGCCGTCCGTGCTGCCATCCATCGCGCCCCCTGTCGCCAATTGGCAAGATTGCCGCGCCACAGCCGGAGATTGGGTCTATCGCCCAGAGCCGAGGGGCGGCGTTGCGTTTTTTGGGGGACCCCAAGCGTCCGCCGCTCTGGTGGTGGGCTGTGATCGGGCCAATGGGCGGATCACGCTATCGCGATATGGCCTAATGCCATCGGGGCAGGTGGCGCAGATGACCATGCGCGCGACAGATGCCAGCCGCTCCTACCCGGCGCAGGCAAGTGCGCTGTTGCCCGGCTATATCTCTGCAGAACTGGCCGCCAAAGACCCACAGCTTGACGCAATGGCGCACAGCCGCGGCGCATTCCTCATCAGCTTGGCGGGCACAGAAGACCTCATCGTCCCGGCATGGGCCGAATTTGCGCGGGTTGTGGAAGAGTGTCGGCGCTGACATCAGATCGGTCTGTACGAAGCCCGAACCACCGATACTGACAGCATCTTCTAACTTTACAAGACTTGAATCTTCGATCGCTTCGACTCATGTTGCGGATGCGACCCAAGAGGGTCGCTAGGCGCAACTAGCGAAAGGAGGTGATCCGATGTCTCATGGTCCAGCTAAGAGGTCGGAAAGGGTGATTCGGGGATAGGCGCGGGTACCGCAGCCTTTGGTCTCCTCGGCAATGGCACCGTATCGTTCTAAACGTTTGCGGGCCCATTCCTCCGATCGCTGACCATGCGGAAGGGTCGTAAAGCCTGATGGCTTTGCGGCCCTTCTCATGTGCGGCAAGTACCGTGGTTAAATATCGAGATTGGCGACGTTCAGGGCGTTTTGCTGAATGAAATCGCGACGGGGCTCGACAACATCGCCCATCAGCTGGGTGAAAATCTCATCCGCCAAATCGGCCTGTGCAACTTCCACGCGCAAGAGCGAGCGATTGTCCGGGTCCAGCGTTGTTTCCCAAAGCTGTTCGGCATTCATTTCGCCCAAGCCTTTATAGCGCGAAATCGACAGGCCCTTCCGGCCCGCCGCAAGGATGGCATCGAGCAACTCAGACGGGCGGGAGATGGCTGTCGTGCCCTTGGTGTTGACGGGCTGCGCGTCCTCCTCATCGCCTTCGGGGGCGGCGCTTTCTGCCTGCGCCTTGCCAATCGCAACAAGTCGGCTGACCGTCGCATAAGACTCTGTTTGTTCGGCAATTAAGCTATGCAGGCGGCGTGCCTCTTGGCTCAGCAAGAAGTTCGCTTCAATCATGTGATGGTCGGTCACGCCGCGCCACAGGCGTTGCAGATGATAGCCGCCTTCTTCGCTGACAATGCCGGACCAATTTGCTTCCTTGTCTGCACGGCCCAGCCATCCGGCCGCACGATCAACCGCGGCCTGACGCCCGGCTGCATCCAGCGCCGGATCAAGCGCGCCGACCAGCGCCAATCCCTCAATAATCGCGGGATCATATTTGCGCGGCACATAGCGCATCAGCGCGCGCATCCGCCGCGCATGATCAATGAGCAGCTTGAGATCCGCGCCAGAGCGGGTTCCGCCGCTGGTTTCGAGCGCAGTCGCTGCCAGACCCCCTTCAACCAGATAATCGTCAAGGGCTGCATCATCCTTCAGATAAACTTCTGAGCGACCACGTGCGGCCTTGTAGAGCGGCGGCTGTGCAATGAAGAGATGCCCGCGCGCGATAATATCTGGCATTTGCCGATAGAAGAAAGTGAGCAGCAGCGTACGGATATGCGCGCCGTCGACATCGGCGTCGGTCATGATGACGATCTTATGATAACGCAGCTTTTCAATATTGAAATCATCACGGCCAATGCCCGTGCCCATCGCCTGAATGAGCGTGCCAACCTCCTTGGAAGACAGCATCTTGTCAAAGCGCGCGCGCTCCACATTCAAGATCTTACCCTTCAAGGGCAGGATCGCTTGATATTGGCGGTTGCGGCCCTGTTTGGCAGAGCCACCAGCGGAATCCCCTTCGACCAGGAAGAGTTCGGACTTTGCAGGATCACGTTCTTGGCAATCGGCCAGCTTGCCGGGCAGGGAGGCAATGTCCATCACGCCCTTGCGCCGGGTCAGTTCGCGCGCCCGCTTGGCCGCTTCACGGGCGGCAGCGGCGTCGATGATCTTCTGGACCACGGCGCGCGCATTGGCGGGGTTTTCCTCAAGCCATTCGGCCATCTTATCCGCCATCAGGCTTTCGAGCGGCTGACGCACTTCGGATGAGACAAGCTTGTCCTTGGTCTGCGAACTGAATTTGGGATCGGGCAATTTGACCGAGACGATGGCCGTCAAGCCTTCGCGCATATCCTCGCCCGTTAAGCTCACCTTCTCCTTTTTCAGAAGGCCGGACTTCTCCGCATAATTATTGAGCGTGCGGGTGAGTGCTGCGCGGAAGGCGGCCAAGTGCGTGCCGCCATCGCGCTGCGGGATGTTGTTGGTGAAGCACAGGACATTTTCGTAATAGCTGTCATTCCATTCGAGCGCGACTTCAATGGCAATGCCATCGCGTTGCCCGGCAACGGAAATGGGATCGGGAAAGAGTGGTGCCTTGGCGCGATCCAGCCATTTCACAAAGGCGGCAATCCCACCTTCATAATACAGCTCAACTTCCTTCTTTTCGGCATGGCGCGCGTCGATCAGGAACAGGCGAACGCCAGAGTTCAAAAAGGCGAGTTCGCGAAAGCGATGCTCCAGCTTGTCAAAATCAAACTCGGTGATCTTGAACGTGTCTGGGCTTGGCAAGAAGGTCACGCGCGTGCCGCGCTTGGGCCGACCCCGATCATCATTGCCCGCCGTGCCGACGACCTTGAGCGGCGCCACGGCATCGCCATGTTGAAACTGCATATAATGCTCTTGCCCATCGCGCCAGATCGTCAGGTCGAGCCGGATCGACAGCGCGTTGACAACGGACACGCCAACGCCGTGCAGGCCGCCCGACACCTTATAAGCATTGTCGTCCGACGTGTTTTCAAACTTCCCGCCTGCGTGCAGCTGCGTCATGATGACTTCGGCGGCCGACACGCCTTCTTCGGTGTGAATATCGGTGGGGATGCCGCGGCCATTATCTTCAACCGAGACCGATCCATCGGGATTGAGTTGGATGATCACCCGGTCGCAATGGCCGGCCAGCGCCTCGTCAATCGCATTATCCGAGACCTCAAACACCATATGGTGCAGGCCAGAACCATCATCGGTATCGCCGATATACATGCCCGGGCGCTTACGCACCGCATCAAGCCCTTTGAGAACCTTGATCGAGTCAGCGCCATAGTCGTTGGAATTCGGGATATTTGCGATTTCGTCTGTCATGGTCAGTCTATAGGGAAAGGCGCGCCGTAACCCAAGGAAAAACGGCCCGAATCATAAGGGCGCTGGGGATGGTTTTCGAACCCCTTTCTGGGGTGGGCCACCTGATGAAAAAAGGCCCGCCTGCGGGGTGCAGACGGGCCTGTATTCGCAGCAGCTCAGATGGGCCTTAATATTGGGAGAGTTCCACCATCATGCTCTTATAGCCGTGCACAAAGCTCGCCGGAACGCGCGTTGGCTCTTCCAGCACATTGACGCGCAGGCGGCGCTTTTGCAGTTCGGAAATCAGCGTTGTCAGCTGCAATTCCGCGACGCGCGCGCCCACGCAGCGGTGAATGCCATAACCAAAGGACAAATGCCGGCGGGCATTTTCGCGATCGACAATGATCTTATCGCCATTTGGGAACACGCTTTCGTCGCGGTTGGCCGAAATATACCAAAGCGCCAGCTTATCCCGCTTTTTGATCTGGTGGCCGAACAGCTCGGTATCTTCGGTTGCCGTGCGGCGCATATGCGCCAGCGGCGTCTGCCAGCGGATCAGTTCATGCATTGCATTCACGGCCAGCTCATGGCTGTGATTTTGCTCCAGCTTGGCCCGTTCTTCCGGGAATTTATCCATGGCATAGGCAAAGGCCGTCATGGAATTGCGGGTCGTGTCATTGCCGCCAACAATCAGGAGAATGAGGTTCCCCATAAATTCCTCATGGCTCATATGCTTCATCGCATCGGATTGAAGCATGACAGAGATGAGGTCATGCTG
>CAMAQU010000076.1 GCA_945860425.1 Sphingomonas paucimobilis | reverse complement strand
CAGCCGATCCGCAAGCTTGACCAAAAGCACGCGAATATCATCCGACATGGCGAGCAAGAATTTGCGCAGATTTTCCGCTGCGCGCTCATTTTCGGTCAGCGCTTCAATTTTGGACAGCTTGGTCACACCATCCACAAGCCGCGCGACATTGGCCCCGAACAGCTTTTCGATTTGCTCTGGCGTCGCCAGCGTATCTTCAATCGTATCATGCAGGATGGCCGTGGCGATGGTTTCATCATCCAGCTTGAGATCGGTCAACAAACCGGCAACTTCAATCGGGTGGCTGAAATAGGGGTCACCCGAGGCGCGCAGCTGTGTGCCATGCGCCTTCATGGAAAACACATAGGCCTTGTTCAGCAGATCCTCATCCGCTTCCGGGTCATAGCCTTTGACCTTTTCAACAAGTTCATATTGACGCAGCATAGGCTTTATGTGGCGGACCAAGGGGCTAGAGTGCAAGGGGAAACCGGGTTGTCCCGCCATTGCGCAGCGCAAGAGGGGCGGCTAGGGCGCTCAAAAAGGTCGCAAGGGGGATCCAGATGGTCAATGCGCATATTCCGGTCATTTCAGCGACCGGGCTTTTCACGCCGCCCGACAGCATTACGAATGAAGAGCTGGTCGCCAGCTTCAACAGCTATGTGGAACAACATAACGCTGCCCATGCGCAAGACATTGCCGCTGGCACGTTAGAGCCGCTTCAGCCCAGCTCGGTTGAATTCATCGAGAAGGCAAGCGGCATCAAGGCGCGCCATGTTGTCTCTAAAGCGCCGATCCTCGACACGCAGACCATGTGCCCGCGCCTTCCCGAACGGCCGAATGAAGAGCTGTCCATCTTGGCCGAGATTGGCGTGGCCGCAGCCCGCGACGCGCTGGCCCGCGCCGGGCGGGACGCAAAGGATGTGGATGCGGTTTTGTGCGCCTGTTCCAATTTGCAGCGCGCTTATCCGGCGATCGCGATTGAAATTCAGGATGCGCTGGGCATTGAGGGCTTTGGCTTCGACATGAATGTTGCCTGCTCCTCCGCGACATTCGGCATTCAAACCGCCGCCGATTTCATCCGCGCAGGTCATGCCCGTTCGGTCTTGGTCGTGAACCCGGAAATTTGTTCGGGCCATCTCAACTGGCGCGACCGCGACAGCCATTTCATCTTTGGCGATGTGGCAACGGCCATATTGGTCGAAGAAAAGTCGATCGCCCCTGCTGGCCATTGGGATATTTTGGGAACCAAGCTGAAAACCCAGTTTTCCAATAATATCCGCAATAATTTCGGCTTTCTGAACCGCACATCCCCCGAAACCCGTGATGCGCGCGACAAATTGTTCGTTCAAGAAGGGCGTAAGGTTTTCAAGGAAGTGGTGCCAATGGTTGCCGAGATGATCAATGATCAGCTTGAGCAGCTTGATCTCACCGCGCAAGAACTGCGCCGTATGTGGCTGCACCAGGCCAATACCGGCATGAACCGCCTGATCGCGACCAAGGTGCTGGGTCATGAGCCAGAGGCGGGCGAAAGCCCGACCGTGCTCGATACCTATGCCAACACCTCGTCCGCCGGATCGATCATCGCCTTTCACAAGCATAGCGATGATTTTAAGGCGGGTGAAACAGGCCTGATCTGCTCTTTTGGGGCGGGTTATTCGGCAGGCACAGTCTTTGTGCGGAAATCCGCTTGATCGCAGGGCGCTTCATGCCCACATACAGGCTATGCTAATCGAAACTGAAACCACGCCGAACCCGGCGACGCTGAAATTCCTGCCCGGCCGTCCGGTCATGAACTCTGGCACCCGCGACTTTGCCTCTCCTGAAGAGGCAGAGGCTTCTCCTTTGGCAGAGGCTTTGTTCAATTTGGGCGATGTCGAAGGCGTGTTTTTCGGCCGAGATTTTATCTCGGTCACTGCAGCACCGGGAGTATCCTGGCCGCAACTCAAGCCCGATGTATTGTCCCTTTTGCTCGATCATTTTGCGGCCAATATGCCGCTGTTCAAGCCTGCAACCGCCAGCTTTTCTGTACCCGCAGAAGATGCGGCCATCGCCGAAGATCCGGCCGATGCGGATATCATCCTTCAAATCAAAGAGCTGATCGAAACGCGCGTCCGCCCGGCCGTTGCCAATGATGGCGGAGACATTGTCTATCGCGGCTTTGAAAAAGGGCGGGTCTATCTGAAAATGCAGGGGGCGTGCGCAGGTTGCCCCTCTTCTTCCGCCACCCTCAAAAATGGGATTGAGCAATTGCTCAAACATTATGTGCCGGAAGTGACAGAAGTTCTTGCCGTCTAATTATCGCCAATAGGGGGACGTTTCCATGGCACAGCCGCTCGACACAGCCGCTCTAGATCAGCTTTTCCGCGAAGCACGATCCTATAATGGCTATTTGGATAAGCCTGTCAGCCAAGAGCAGATGGACGCGATTTGGGAACTGATGAAATATGGCCCCACCTCTGCCAATGCGCTGCCCGCCCGGCTTGTCTGGTGCGCAAGCGATGCGGCAAAGGAGAAGCTGGCCAGCCTGACCATGCCCGCCAATGGCGACAAGATCCGCGCTGCCCCCGTTTCAGTCATCATCGGGATGGATTTGGAGTTTTACGAAGCCCTGCCCGAGCTTTTCCCCCATGCCGATGCGCGGAGCTGGTTTGTGGGCAATGACGCGATGATTTCGGCAACCGCGTTTCGCAATTCCTCCTTGCAAGGGGCTTATTTCATTATGGCCGCCCGTGCGCTGGGCCTTGATACAGGGCCCATGTCCGGCTTTTCAAATGAGGCGGTCGACGACGCGTTTTTTGCCGGAACCAAGGTGAAGTCCAATTTCATTTCCACCCTTGGCTATGGTGATCCGGCGACGATCTTTGAACGATCCCCCCGACCCGGCTTTGACCGCTTCAACACCATTGTCTGAAGCCCGCCTGCATTTGGTGATTGAAACGGCGACCACCGCCTGTTCGGTGGCGCTGTTGCGGGGGGACATGATTATCGCTCATGCGCATGAAGAGGGCGCGCGCGGCCATGCCGAGCGTCTCATCCCCATGATTGCGACCTTGCCAGAGGGCGGCCGAGCAGATGTCATTTTGGTCAATTGCGGCCCGGGCAGCTTTACCGGTGTGCGCGTTGGCCTAGCTGCGGCGCGGGCATTGGGCCTTGCTTGGGGCGTACCGGTGCGCGGCTATTCGACGCATGCCCTGCTCGCCGCCCGTCTGTTTGAAGACCAGCCCAGCCTGACCAAAGCCATGATTGTCATTGAAGGCGGGCATGGTGAAGTCTTCATCCAAAGCTATGCCGCCCGCCCGCTGGTGGCGCTGGACGATCTGGCCTCCTGCGTGCCGGAAGCGGTGCCTTTTCAAACTGTTGCCGCCGGGTCCGCCGCCGGGCGTATCGCCTGTGATCAGGCCGTGATGATCAGCCCAGATGCGCGGGACGTTCGATTGCTGCCGAGCACCATGCGGTCATTGCCCCCCAGCCCGATTTATGGTCGCGCGCCCGATGCCAAGCCGAACCCGTGACAGATACCCTGAATGTTTATGAGGGCGATGGTCGCGCCATAGACAGCATCATGCCCGTCATGGCTGCGGCATTTGATCCCGTGTTTGGGGAGGCTTGGACCGCCGATCAATGCGCCGCCTTTTTGACTCTGCCGGGAACACGCCTGTTCCTTGCCTCCAAAAACGGCGCCGTGATGGGGTTTGCCGTTGCGCGATATGTGTTTGAAGAGGCCGAGCTTCTTTTGATTGCGGTGCACCCGGACGCGCAAGGCCAAGGGATTGGAAAAGGTCTGATCAACACCATGATCCGCTGGGCCACAGAACATGGCGTAAAAACCATCTTCCTTGAAGTCCGCGAAGGAAATCAAGCACTTAACCTTTATACTCAGATAGGATTTATCAAAGTCGGATCCCGCAAAAACTATTATCGCGGCCAAGATGCGATTGATCGCGACGCTATAACTTTACACTTTATCATCAGTATGTAATGCTGTTTTTCAACAAAATTATTGGAGTTTCACTTTTGCTGATGGCGCGATGGGCCCTTGCTGGGGCTCAAGGCGGCACGATGATGACCAGCTTTCTGTTCTGTGAACCAAAGGGCGCGTAATGGAGAATTCTGAGAATATGAATGAAACGCTGCTGACATTGACCGCAGATATTGTAGCGGCCCATGTGAGCAATAACTCTGTTTCAATCGCAGATTTGCCGACTTTGATTGCCATTGTGCATGGCGCATTGGCTGGCCTTGGCGCCCCAGAGCAGCCCATTGTAGCAAAGCAAGAACCCGCCGTATCCGTCCGAGCGTCGATCAAGCCCGATTACATCATCTGTTTGGAAGACGGCAAAAAGCTAAAAATGCTCAAGCGCCATTTAATGTCACATTATGGCATGACCCCCGATGAGTATCGCGCGAAATGGAGCCTTCCCAAGGATTATCCGATGGTCGCACCCAATTATGCCGAGCAGCGCCGCTCCCTTGCAATGAAGATCGGCCTTGGCCGAGGAGCAGGCGGTCGGCGAAAAAGATAATCCGCCCTTTGCGCCAGAGGAATTGGGGGCTAGAAGACAAAAATTGTTTCGGCTTTCTGGCTGTCAGGTGATGCATGAACCGTTATATTGATATTGAGGCCCTGTGCCATGAAAAGGGCCTTCGCATTACTGACCAGCGGCGGGTGATTGCCAAGGTCCTGTCAGAAGCCGCAGACCACCCGGATGTAGAGGCCGTGCATGCACGTGCCTCTGCTATTGATCCGGGCATTTCCATTGCGACTGTCTATCGCACTGTCCGTCTGTTTGAAGAGGCTGGCATTTTGGAGCGGCATGATTTTGGCGATGGCCGGTCCCGCTATGAAGCGGCGGCAGAGGCCCATCATGATCATCTGATTGATGTGGAAACAGGCCGCGTCATTGAGTTTGTTGATCCTGAACTTGAGGCGCTGCAAAAAGTCATTGCGGAACGGCTTGGCTTCCGTCTCGTCGACCATCGTATGGAGCTCTATGGCGTCGCACTCGATCGCAAGAGCTAATTCGGTTCACCCGCGGGCTTGGGCGCGCATCGCCACGATTGTGGCGGCACTTGCCCTATGCATTCTCCCGCATCTTGTCTGGCGGCTCTTTGACCGCCAGTCGCCCATAGCCGGGTTATTCCTGCGCTGCGCCGGATGGGTGGCAGGGGCAGATGTAACGATCATCGGAGCGCCCGTCCGCCGCAAGGCGCTCTATATCGCCAACCATATCAGCTGGTTGGATATCCTCGCCTTGGCTGGACAAACCAAATGCGCCTTTGTGGCCAAGGCCGATATGAAGCCCTGGCCCCTTATTGGCTGGCTGACGACCAGCAACAACACGGTCTATGTTGAGCGCGAAGCCCGGCACGCAGCGCATCATCAGGCCAATGCCCTGCAGAATGCGCTGACATCTGGTCAGCCCGTCACGCTGTTCCCGGAAGGCACGACGGCTGATGGCAGCACGCTCTTGCCCTTCCGCTCCTCCCTGATAGCAGCGGTTACCCCAGCGCCAGACGATATTCAGATTCAGCCCGTGGCGCTGGATTATGGGCCGATTGTCGGCGACATTGCCTGGGTGGGCGATGAAAGCTTTGGGGCCAATGCGCTGCGCGTACTGAGCCGTGCAGGTCGTTTCCCGGTGCGCGTCCATTTTCTTGCGCCCTTAAGCCATGCCGATTTTGCAGATCGCAAGGCAATTGCCGCGCATAGCCGGGCGGAGATTGCCGCCGCCCTTGGCCTCCGCTAGGGCCGCGAACATGACACAGCCCGCCCCCAAAACCTTTCACGTCAAATCCTTTGGCTGCCAGATGAACGTCTATGACGGTGAGCGCATGACGGAATTGCTCGGCGCGGAAGGGATGACCGCAACGGCCGAAGCGGACGCCGATCTGGTGGTGCTGAACACCTGCCACATTCGCGAACGGGCCGTGGAGAAAGTCTATTCCGATATTGGCCGCCAGCGCCGCGACGATGGCACCCGCCCGATGATCGCGGTGGCCGGCTGTGTGGCGCAAGCCGAAGGCGCAGAGGTGACCGCCCGATCCCGCGATGTGGACATTGTGGTGGGGCCACAGGCCTATCATGAGTTGCCAAAAATGATTGCGCGGGCGGCACAGGGCGAACGCGTCCATGATCTCGACCTGCCCGGCCTCGACAAATTCTCAAAACTCCCCGCGCGCCGCAAAACGGGGACAAGCGCCTTTTTGACCGTGCAGGAAGGGTGCGACAAATTCTGCACCTATTGCGTTGTTCCCTATACCCGTGGCGGAGAGATTAGCCGCAGCTTTGACGCGATTGTCGAGGAAGCAAAATCTCTGGTCGATGCAGGCGCCAAGGAAATCACGCTGCTAGGCCAGAATGTGAATGCCTGGGAAGAAGGCGGCAAGGGGCTGGATCATCTGATCCGTGCGCTCGATGCCATTTCCGGCCTGTCGCGCATCCGCTATATGACCAGCCACCCCAATGACATGACCGAAGGGCTGATCCGCGCCCATGCTGAGGTGGAAAAGCTGATGCCTTTCCTCCACCTGCCCGTGCAATCGGGGAGCGACCGGGTTCTCAAAGCGATGAACCGCAAGCATAGCGCGCACTCCTATCTCGCCATCCTAGATCGGGTGCGCGCTGTGCGGCCGGATATTGCGTTGTCGGGGGATTTCATCGTCGGCTTTCCCGGCGAGACAGAGGCCGAGTTTGAAGACACGCTGAGCCTGATCCGCAACGCCAATTATGCGCAGGCCTATAGCTTTAAATATTCCCCCCGCCCCGGGACGCCAGCCGCCACGATGGACGATCAAATTCCCCCAGAGGTGATGGATGATCGCTTGCAGCGGCTTCAGGCGCTGATCAATGAACAGCAGCTTGCCTTTAATGAGGCGCGCCTTGGCACCCGGACGCAGATTTTGTTGGAACGCAATGGCAAGCTTGCGGGTCAGAAAATTGGTAAATCGCCTTGGCTGCAATCGGTTCATGTCATGACCAATGCACAAATTGGTGATATGGTCACCGTGGATCTGGTTTCGGCAGGACCAAATAGCCTTGCCGGGGCCCTTATCGATAAGGATGTGAATGTCGCGCAAACCCCAGCCCGCTGAACCCGGTGATCGTGCCCGCATAGAGGTCGTTTTTGACAGGCCACAATTGTTGGGAACCGTCTTTGGTCATTATGATCAAAATCTGGTCGCCATCGAAAATGTGTTGGGCGTTTATATTTCTGCACGCGGCAATAAGTTGCAGATTGAGGGGGAGGCGAGCGCCATCGCCCGCGCCCGTGATGTCCTCACCGGCCTGTATAACCGCGTGGTGCATGGGGAGGAGATCGACACCGGGTCGGTTGCCTCCATCATCTCCATGTCGGCCGAACCCACGCTGGATGGGATCATCCGCCACCAGGACAGCGATCAGCCGCCCGTGATGATCCGCACGCGCAAGAAGACAATTGTCCCGCGCTCCCCAACGCAGATCCGCTATATGGAGGCCTTGGTCCGCAATGATGTGATCTTTGCGCTTGGACCGGCAGGCACGGGCAAAACCTATCTTGCCGTGGCGCAGGCCGTTTCTCAGTTGATCAGCGGGTCAGTCGACCGGCTCATCCTATCTCGCCCAGCAGTCGAAGCAGGCGAACGGCTGGGCTT
>CAMAQU010000075.1 GCA_945860425.1 Sphingomonas paucimobilis | reverse complement strand
GCCGGGTGTGAGCAATTGGAGGCGGGCGGGCCAATGGGCTGCACCCATCGCAACCTGATAGGCGGCTTCAGGAATATTGAGCACTGATTGATGCCGCAACATTGCGATGGCGAGCCCAGCATTGGTGCATTGATGTTGGCCCGGCAGGCGGGGCAAGGGCACCACAAGCGCGCCGTGGGTATCGCTATAGTGAAGCTGTCCCTGCTGAGCCGCACAATCCCAGCCCTGTGTTTGCGCAACAAGCGGCGCACCGACGCCCGCTGCTACCTCTGCCACGCGCGCCATCACAGCTTTTGGATAATCCATGGTGACAAGCGGCGCGCCGGATTTGGAGATGCTCGCCTTTTCAAAACCGATCCGCTCTAGTGGAGGGTAGCCTGGCCCATTTTCCGGGTCGAGCAGAAAGGCTTCATGATCGAGACCTAGTTGCGCAATTCCCGTCACAATTGGGGCAGGGATGATGTTCGTCGCGTCGAGCCGCCCGCCGAGGCCAACTTCGACAATCGTGGCATCCGCAGGGGTTCGGGAAAAGGCCAGAAAGGCGGCGGCGGTTGTTGCCTCAAAAAAGCTTGGGCCAATATTGGCGGCTTCGGCTGCATCAAGAACTTCGGCCAAAACGGACGCTAATTGGGCATCGTCAATCAAGGCGCCTGCCACCCGAATACGTTCATTAAACCGCACAAGATGCGGGCTGGTATAGGCGTGCGCCGTCAAACCCGCGCCTTCAATCGCAGCCCTTAAAAAGGCGCAGGTGGACCCCTTACCATTGGTACCGGCAACGTGAAGAACGGGGGGCAATTTGAGATGCGGGTTACCGATAGCTTCTAAAAGCAGGGCAATCCGCTCTAGCCCAAGAATATCCCGGCCCGGGGATAATTGGGCAAAGCGGTCAAGTTGGGCCTGAACCGCTGGATCATCGGAACGTGCATGATCAGCCACAGGAGAATCAGGCTGCCGCCTTCTCCGGCATCAGATAGGCCATGAGGCGACCAAGCGTGTCCCGCAAATCCTTGCGCTCCACCACCATGTCGAGCATGCCATGGTCCAGTAGATATTCTGAGCGCTGAAACCCTTCGGGAAGCTTCTCACGGATCGTGTCTTGAATAACGCGCTGGCCCGCAAAGCCGATCAGGGCATTGGGTTCTGCAATTTGAATGTCGCCCAACATGGCATAGCTTGCGGTCACGCCGCCTGTCGTGGGGTCGGTCAGCACCACAATATAGGGCAGCCCTGCATCACGCAGCATAGAGATGGCAACCGTCGTGCGCGGCATCTGCATCAACGACAAAATGCCTTCTTGCATGCGTGCGCCGCCTGCTGCGGTAAAGATGATATAGGGGCATTTATCCTCAATCGCGGCCTTGGCGCCCGCGATAAAGGCTTCGCCGACCGCAACGCCCATCGACCCGCCCATATAGGCAAAGTCCTGAACGCCGAGGACGGCCTTCTGCCCCGCAATGGAACCGCGCGCGTTGATGAGTGCATCATGCTCCCCCGTTGAGGCGCGGGCAGCCTTGATCCGATCCGTATATCGTTTGGTGTCGCGGAATTTCAGAGGATCTTCCGCAACCCTTGGGGTTGGCAACACAGTGAAACGGGCATTATCAAAAATCTGAGGAAAACGGGCCTTCGGTCCAATGCGACCATGGTGGTTGCACACCGGACAGACGGAGAGATTTTCCTCATATTCCTTGGTGTAAATCATTTGCGCGCACGATGGGCATTTATGCCAGAGATTCCCCTCTGTTTCGCGCTTTGCGATGAAGGGGATCGCGTTGCGGACGCGGCTCAACCAGTTCATGCGTTTTTCTCCTTCTGGGCACCATCAACCGCTGCGCGTAAGCTGGCGACATAATCCCGAACCGGGCCTGCGGCATTAGGGCCATGTTGCCCGATCAATTCGACAAGGGCAGATCCAACCACAACGCCATCGGCAACGGCCGCAATCGCGGCCGCTTGTTCCGGGGTGCGAATGCCAAAGCCGACCGCGATGGGAAGATCGGTCGATTTCTTCAGGCGGGCAACAGCCTCGGCGACGCTTGCCGTGGCGGCCTGTTGCAGGCCTGTAATTCCGGCAACAGACACATAATAGAGAAAGCCAGAGGCGGATTTCAGTACGGAGGGCAGGCGCGCGGCATCCGTTGTGGGTGTTGCAAGGCGGATGAAATCCACCCCGGCTGCGCGTAAGGCGGGGCCAAGATCGGCATCTTCTTCGGGTGGAAGATCAACGCAAATCACGCCATCTACGCCCGCCTTTTTGCAGCCATCGGCAAACCAATCGGGTCCACGGCATGTCATTGGGTTGGCATAACCCATCAACACAAGCGGAATATCCGGGTGGCGCGCGCGGAATGCGGTGGCAACCGCAAACAGATCTTTGGTTTTGGTCCCAGCGCTGAGTGAGCGGATATTGGCCAGCTGAATTGCCGGACCATCTGCCATCGGATCGGTAAAGGGCATGCCCAGTTCAATCACATCGGCGCCACCCTCGACCAGGGCATCTAAAATTGCGCCGGTTTCAGCGGGAGAGGGGTCTCCACCGGTTACAAATGTAACCAGCGCCGGATGGGGTTTTGCAAAAGCACGGGCAAGCCGGGTCACATCTGCACTCCCAAAGCCTCAGCGACGGTGAAGATGTCCTTATCCCCACGACCACATAAATTGGCGATGATGATCTTGTCCTTGCTCATTGCCGGGGCAATGCGCGCTAGCGCGGCCAGGGCGTGGCTTGGTTCGAGCGCGGGGATAATCCCCTCGGTGCGGCAGAGCATCTGAAAGGCGGCAAGCGCTTCAGTGTCGGTTACGCTGTCATAACGCACCCGGCCTATATCCTTGAGCCAAGCATGTTCCGGCCCAATTCCCGGATAGTCGAGACCCGCCGAAATGCTGTGCGCTTCATCAATCTGGCCGTCCTCATCCTGCAACAAGAATGTCTTATTGCCATGGAGAATACCGGGCGTTCCGCCTGCCAAGCTCGCGGCATGTTGTTTATCAAGGCCATGTCCCGCGGCTTCAATGCCGAGCATGTCGACATCTTTATCATCCAGAAACGGGTGAAATAGGCCAATTGCGTTGGATCCACCGCCAATTGCGGCGACAAGCAAATCCGGCAAACGCCCTTCACGCTCCAACATTTGGGCGCGGGCTTCCTTGCCAATCACCGACTGAAAGTCCCGCACAAGCTCTGGATAGGGATGGGGGCCAGCGGCCGTGCCAATAATGTAAAATGTATCATGAACATTAGCGACCCAATCGCGCAGGGCCTCGTTCATCGCGTCTTTTAGTGTGCGGGATCCGCTTTCAACGGCACGGACTTCTGCGCCCAATAGCTTCATTCGGAAGACATTGGGGGCCTGCCGCTCAATATCGCGCGCGCCCATATAAACGACGCAGGGCAGGCCAAATCGGGCCGCGACGGTCGCGGTTGCCACGCCATGCTGGCCAGCACCCGTTTCTGCGATAATCCGCGTCTTGCCCATACGCTTTGCAAGCAGGATCTGCCCGATGCAGTTATTGATTTTGTGAGCGCCCGTATGGTTCAGCTCATCACGCTTGAAGTAAATTTTTGCGCCACCAAGTTCTTCGGTCAGCCGTTCAGCATAATAAAGCGGGCTTGGTCGGCCGACATAATGGGTCAGCAGATCATCAAATTGGGCTGCAAAGGCAGGGTCCTGCTTTGCGGCGCGATATTCGCGTTCAAGCTCCAAAACGCAGGGCATAAGCGTTTCTGCGACATAGCGGCCACCAAAGGCCCCGAAATGCCCGCGATCGTCGGGCTGCGTGCGTAAAGAGTTGGTCAGTGTCATAAGTTGTTGGTCGCTTTAAGGAATGCGCTGATCTTGTCCACATCCTTCACACCGGGCATGGTTTCAACACCAGAAGAAACATCAAAAAAATCGGCCCCGGTCACGCGATGCGCCTCGGCCACATTCTGCGCATCTAGACCGCCTGCCAGGACCCAAGGCAAGGGATGCTGGATACCCTGTAACAGCGACCAGTCAAAGCGAAGCCCCGTGCCGCCGGGAAGATCGGCGCCTTTGGGTGGCTTTGCATCGTAAAGTATCCGATCGGCAGCACCCACATATCGTTCTGCGCCCTTAACATCCGCCTCAGACCTAATAGGAACCGCTTTCCAAAGCTCAAGTCCAGGTGATTTGAAGCGCGCGATAAACTCTGGTGTCTCTTCCCCATGGAATTGAACTGCGTTTAGCTTTGGCAGGTAGGCTTTGATTTCATCAATGAAAATATGTTTTGGATCAATAACTAAGGCTACAATCTTTAGAAATGATGGTAGTTGAGCGTTTAGATCTCTCGCATTTTCAAGAGTAATGTTGCGCGGGCTTTTTGCGAAGAAAACAAGGCCGATATGGGTTGCTCCCCCAGCGACTGCGGCCTGCACCGCCTCCGGCGTTGTGACGCCGCAAATCTTCGTCTGCACAGCCATTATTAGAGCGTGGCATCAATGGCGCGGGCGGCGGCATCCGGGTCAGCAGCCTGCGTGATGGGGCGCCCGATCACCAAAATTGAGGCGCCATTGTTCAAGGCCTGACGCGGCGTCACCACGCGCTTTTGGTCGCCAATAACACCATCGGATGGGCGCACGCCGGGGACGACAAAAAAGCCACTGGGCCAGATTTTTTTTGCAGCAGCAACTTCATTGCCAGAACAGACAACGCCATCCAGCCCGGCCTCTTTGGCCAGCATGGTGAGGCGCTCAACCTGATCATGCGGCGTTGTGGGCACGCCAATTGTCGCCAAATCTGAGCTATCGAGGCTGGTCAGAACCGTAACGCCAACAACTTTGCATCCGGAGGGTGCTGCAGCCTTTGCGTCTTCCATCATGGCACGGCCCCCTGCGGCGTGAACCGTCAAAATGGCAGGCTGGATCGGGCGTAGTGCCTGAATGGCTTTGGCGACCGTATTTGGAATGTCGTGAAATTTCAGGTCGAGGAAAATGGGCAGGCCATAATGCGCCATTTCAAGCACACCGGATTTCCCATTGGCCATGTAGAATTCGAGGCCAAGCTTGATGCCGCCAATATGGTGTTTGACTTGCCGCAAGAGATCGCGGGCACGCTCAATATCTGGTGTATCAATTGCGACATAGACAGGACTGGTCATAAAACCCCCGGCGGAACTGCAATTGGCGCAGCACTTGGTGGAATCGTCCCTACAGGTTCTGTCTGGGCGGGTGCAGGTGACAATAAGCTGCGTGTCTCAGCCAATTGTCGTTCAGTCTGCGACAAGCGGCGCTGCAGCGACCAGCGTGTCGCGCTGTGGAGCAGGTAATAAGGCACAAACCCCAACAAAAAGGCTGCGGTCAATGGGATAGGAAGGTAAGTGTCCAGCAACACGCCGTTCCATAAGGTGAGCGTGATGGGCGTCCAGTTGGCGACCACAAAAGCGGACGCGGCAACGGCGATTGCGACCCAGAATAAGGTTCTCAATAACTGCATAACTGCCAACGCTCCTGATCTTTGGGCAGACTAGGCCTTTGTTGTCGCTTTGGCCAGCACGCCATTTGAAATCTCATGGCGGATTTCGGAAAACAAGCTTGGAATGCACGTCAGCCGGCCTTCCTCTTCGCCAAGGATGGCTTCAAACATGCGCCGCTTGAGAGCCGCAATCTCTTCCTTCGGGGCATGTGAGGGTGCGGTTGAGCAGACAATGTCGATCAGCCGCTCTGCCCCATGAAGCCTACCCCAAAGATAGTCATTTTCGCGATATTTGCGGCTAAAAAAGGCGCCAAAGCTGTTGAGTTCAATCCCCTTCAGCGTAGCGGCGGCTCCGCCTGCGCGGATGGATTGGGCATCATCGGGTGAAATTCGGTCGACCTTGATTGGGTTAAACTCTTCCAATCCTTCCCCCTGCAACATCGGCAAAGTTGCGATGTCAAAAAAAGGAAAACCCAAATAGGTCAGCAAAATTTGTCGGCGCTGCGCTTTGGGGCTTTGGGCGATGGCAACTGCCAGAGCGGCATCCACAAGATCGTCTTTGGCTGTTAAATTCTGATCCACGGCAACGGCGTTCAGAAATGCCGCAGCATTTTCAATAGGATAGAGTTTGAAGCGGGCGGCATTTTGAAGGTCGATAAAGTCCCCCAAAGCAGCATAAATCGCCTTGATGACGTGTTGGACGGATAGTTCTGTAACATCCCCCTGATCGACCATATGGGTAACGGCTCGGGCGAGAAAGCGCAGTCGGCGGATCCGAAATCCGACATCATATTCCTTCAAAAAGTGGATTGTCGGTTCATTTTTACCAGCGCCGGGCGCGCTGATGTGATCAATGCCTTGGCGACGGACTTCTTGCCATAGCGCCCCACGGAACCGCTCGGCTTGAGCATCGTCCAATTGCTGCGCCCTGTTGGCGAGATCGGCCAAGCCCTCCAATATGGTTGAGAGCTTAAGATGGGCATAACCAGCATAGGCGTAGCCAGCGTCTATGGCAGCGCGTTCCAGTGCTTTGGCGCGCCACGCAGCAACCCGCTTGGGCGTCGGCGTAGTGAGAAAGAAGGTTCGCCCAAAAAGGGATTGAATGCGGCTGTCAACCTCTGGCTCCAGCGCATCCATAATATGTTGCATGCGACGAATTCTGATGGATCGTTGATGCAGGGCGTCTAAATTATCTCTGATTGGCTGTTCTCGGGGAAGATCCGACATTGATCCCAAAATTGCGGTAAAAAACCCGGGAGCTGACGATCGTCTGGCGCCGCGCGGCAGCTGAATTGCGGTAATGCCGGGCTTGGGATCTATAAAAACAAAGCGTCTATCCACTTCGCGCCGTGCCGGTCGATCAGGCAGGGCGTCAATCGCTGCTCGAAAGGGGGCATTGGCCAGCACGGACCCATCGATGAGGGAAAGCTCGTTTGCCGCATCTATTCCTTTGGGAAGAAAAGAGGCGAGAAAAGCGTTCCGGTCGTCCCAGTTCAGGCCTGTCGATCGAACAAGCCGATCAATTTCAGCAACAGAAAGTGGCGGAAATGCGCCGGGGAAGCTTGATGTCGCGCGTCCTGCAAAGGTCAGCGATATGGCGCTCCCCAATGTCTCTCCTTGATCTGGATCGTGACGAAATCGGATGACGAGGCGGTGCTCCTGCTCCCTGACTTCCGGCGGGGAGTTCAGGCGCAGCGTTTCGGGGTGGCCGTTGAAATCGGTAACGGTAACAGCAAGATCCAGGGGCTGGCCCGGAGGCACCAAACTGGGGCCGGATATTTGATTGGCCATGGCGTGAAAAGCGTTGAGCAGAATTTTAGATAGCTCGGTCCCGCCAAAAGGCGGCTCAAACCAGCGTGCCCGCACGAACTCGCCAAGCTTTGAGCGCACTTCCGCCCGCGCTTCTGCGCCAACGGTGGTGTCAACGGTGCCACCGGACTGCCGCCCGACAAACCAAGCAATTGGCGCTGCCCAGAATTTCGTTAGGCGACTCATTGGCCGTGCATTCGGGTCTAGCAGTTGATCCACATCGGCCTTTTCGAGCCAGAGTTGGGTCAAGGGCTCAAGCGATTGCCCTTTGGCGATTGCCTGTGCCAGAAAAATGCCATTAATGCCGCCCGCGCTCGCGCCCGTAATTATGTCCGTCAAAACGCGAAGCTTCACGTCGCAGCGCTGGGCGATATGATCCAAAACCTCATAATATATACGTTCCGAGGGGAGCAGATTTTC
>CAMAQU010000074.1 GCA_945860425.1 Sphingomonas paucimobilis | reverse complement strand
CGTTCATCTTCTGAATTGATAAGGGTGATATTGGGGGGGTGTATCTGCCAGCTATCCAAAACAATCTGCGTGCCTTTGATGAGGCGGATTCTGCTGCCTGTTTGCAATCCAAGCCGGGCAATATCACTGGGCCATTGGGCGCGATCTGCAAGGCTGAGCATGGTCGCCATCAGTTGAGCTTCAGAGCTGGCCTGCGCCATGCGTTCTGCGATCAATCGACTGCGGATGGAATCAAGGTAGAATAGACTGCCCGCCAGCAGGGCGACGGGCAGCAGATTGACGAGCAAAATCCGCCAGCTGAGCGAAACGCGCCCGGTCCATCGCAAACGAAGATCGCGTGCCTCAGCCACCGGTGAACCGGTATCCTGCGCCGTAAAGCGTATCGATGGAGTCAAAAGCGGTGTCTGCCACCCTTAATTTCTTTCGAAGGCGCTTTATGTGACTGTCGATGGTACGATCATCGACATAAATATCATCCTGATAGGCTGCATCCATCAGCTGACTGCGGGATTTGACGACGCCCGGCCTTTGGGCGAGCGCCTCTAAAATCATGAATTCTGTTACCGTCAGGGCAACATCGCAGCCCTTCCAACGCACGCGATGCCGGGCGGGATCCATTTCCAATGCTCCACGGACCATGATTTGATCTTCGGCCGCGCCTTCATCGTCGGGGGTGAGATTATTAAGATCGACTCGGCGCAGAATTGCGCGAATTCGCGCCAGTAAGAGTCGTTGTGAAAACGGCTTTGCAATATAATCATCGGCACCAAGGGAAAGACCGAGTTCTTCATCGACTTCATCGTCTTTGGAGGTGAGGAAGATGACAGGCATTTGGGATGTTTCGCGCAATCTGCGCAGCAGCTCCAACCCATCCATGCGCGGCATTTTAATGTCGAAAATGCCGAGATCTGCAGGGTTGTCGGCAAGCGCCTTCAGCGCGGTTTCGCCGTCTGTATAAACCCGCGTGCGAAAACCCTCTGCCTGAATCGCGATTGAAACTGACGTCAGGATGTTTCGATCATCGTCAACGAGCGCGATTGTCTTGTCCATCAAAGCCTACCTAAGTCGCGCAGCATTTTTCTTCCTTAGAAACATTCGATGTTTTCGGCAATGTTGCGCATAAAGCACGAAGGACGCGCTTGACGATATTTCCTGCCGCGGTTACGCGCCGACCCTCATCCGGTACGATTTATGGAGATAGTTCAGTGGCTGACAGAGTCCCCGCTTTCACCCTTGCTCAACAGGGACTGCATACGAATGCGGCCATCCACTGGAATTTGCTTACCAGCCCGCTGGTCGAAGAGGCTGTGCGCCGCAGCGAGGGTATTCTTGCCGCCGACGGGCCATTGGTTGTTGCTACGGGTAAGCACACGGGGCGTTCTGCCAAGGATAAGTTCATCGTCAAAGACGCAGAGACGGAAGATACGGTTTGGTGGGGAAAAACCAACGTTCCAATGGATCCGGCCTTTTTCAACGCTTTGAAAGAAGATTTTCTAGCTGAAGTCGCAAAGCGGGACACGCTGTTTGTTGCTGACCTTTTTGGCGGATCGCAGCCGGAACATCGCGTTCGCGTTCGCGTCGTCAACGAATATGCCTGGCATAATCTTTTCATTCGGACATTGCTGGTGCGTCCCAAAGAGGAAGAACTGGCGGGCTTTGTTCCGGAATACACAATTATCGATCTTCCAAACTTCCGGGCTGATCCGGAACGCCATGGCTGCCGCAGCGAAACGGTCGTCGCTGTCAATTTCAGTGAGAAACTGATTCTCATCGGCGGCACGGCTTATGCTGGTGAAATGAAGAAGTCGGTGTTCGGCATTCTCAATTATTTGCTGCCAGCCAAGGGCGTCATGCCGATGCATTGCTCCGCGAATATTGGCGCGAATGGCGATACGGCGATTTTCTTTGGCCTGTCAGGCACAGGTAAGACGACGTTGTCGGCCGATGCCAGCCGTACGTTGATTGGCGATGATGAACATGGCTGGTCGGACACGGCGGTCTTCAACTTTGAAGGTGGCTGCTATGCAAAGATGATCCGCCTCTCGGCAGAAGCCGAGCCGGAAATTTTTGCCACGACGAAGCGGTTTGGCACGGTGATGGAAAATGTTGTGATCGATCCCATCACGCGCCAACTCGATCTGGATGACAATAGCTTGGCTGAAAACAGCCGTGGGTCCTATCCGATTGATTTCATTCCGAACGCCTCGGCTGAAAATATGGGGCCGGTGCCAAAGAATATCATCATGCTGACGGCGGATGCCTATGGCGTCTTGCCCCCCATCGCGAAGCTGACGCCGGATCAGGCCATGTATCACTTCCTGTCTGGCTACACCGCGCGTGTTGCGGGCACAGAAATTGGCGTGACAGAACCAGAAGCGACGTTTTCGACCTGCTTTGGTGCGCCCTTCATGCCGCGTCACCCATCTGTCTATGGCAATCTTTTGAAGGAACGCATTGCGAAGGGCAGCGTGACGTGCTGGCTGGTCAATACCGGCTGGACGGGCGGAAAAGCGACGATGCCTGGCGTCAACCGTATGCCGATTAAGGCGACGCGCGCGTTGCTCAATGCCGCGCTCGACGGCAGCCTGAATACGGCCGAGTTCCGCAAAGATCCGAATTTTGGCTTTGATGTTCCTGTGTCCGTCCCAGGGGTGGACAGCAAATTGCTAGACCCGCGCAAGGCCTGGGAAGACGCGGATCATTATGATCAGACCGCCCGCACGCTGGTGCAGCAATTCATCGATAATTTTGCTCAATTTGAGGACCATGTTGATAAGGGCGTCCGTCAGGCGGCACCCAAGGCAGCCTGATCGCAAAGGAAGGTTTGGACCATGACTGTGGACGCCTTCCTTGCCCCACGCTCTGCACTCTACATGCCCGCATCCAATGCGCGGGCAATTGAAAAGGCGCGTTCTCTGCCCTCGGATATGATCATTCTCGATCTAGAGGATGCCGTAAAGCCGGGGATGAAGGACGAAGCCCGGCTTGCCGCTATAGATGCCATGGCAGAAGGTTTTGGAGGCCGCTTGACGGCTATCCGCGTCAATGCTGCGGAGACAATCTGGCACAAGGCAGATCTTATGGCCGTGCGAGAGGCCAGATGCGATTTTGTCGTCCTGCCCAAGGTTGAGGATGCCGTCATAGCCCAGCATGTGGCAGAACAGGTGCGCAAGCCTTTGCTCGCCATGATCGAGACACCCCGAGGTGTCCTGCGTGCCGCAGAGATTGCAGAGGCAGAGGATGTGGCCGGGTTCATCGTTGGGGCGAATGATCTTGCCAATACGCTCCGCCTGCCGCCCTCAAGTGGCCGACATGCCTTGGCTATGGCGCTGCAAACAATCATTCTCGCGGCCCGGGCAGCGGATATCTGGGTGCTGGATTCCGTTTTCAATGATTTGAATGATCCCGACGCCTTTGATGCGGAATGCCGGGAAGGGCGCGCCTTGGGCTTTGATGGGAAAAGCCTGATCCACCCCAATCAAATCGAGATCGCAAACGCTGCCTTCATGCCCAGCGAGAACGAAATAGAGGACGCAAAAGCGCTTCTGGCGGCGGCCTCAGGCGGCGCGGAACGATTTAGAGATCGCATGGTGGAAACAATGCACGTCGACATGGCAAAACGGGTTCTGCAACGCGCCGGTCCGTCAAGTTAAACAAGAGCCGGCGGGTTACAGGCAGGTTATTTTTGCGCCAGCAGCCAAGTCACAAGTTCCTTGCGCTTGGCTTCATCCTTCATTCCACTGTAAGACATTTTATTGCCGGGAACGAGCGCGCGGGGATTTTCGAGCCATTTGTTGAGCGTCGCTTCATCCCAGACAAGGCCAGACGCCTTCAGCGCTGGGGAGAATTGATAGCCAGCCAATTCACCGGCCTTGGTGCCAGCAATGCCCCAAAGATTGGGGCCAAGGCCATTTGGCGCACCCTTGGCAACCGCGTGGCAGGCCGCACATTGGGCAAACCCATCGGGCCGTGCGCCTGCCGAACTGACCTGCACAGGCGCGCTGGTTTCTGTCGCGCTGCTTTCCTCAGAGCTTTCGCTTGAGGATTGAGAGCCGCAGGCGGTGAGCAAAACAAGGCCTGCCAAAGCACCAAATGTCTTCATGCGTCGATTACCTCTTCATCTATCCGGGATGCATTTTCTTGAATGAAGCGGAAGCGGTGCTCTGGGTTTTTACCCATCAACCTGTCAACTAGATCGCGAACGCCGGCACGCTCTTCATATTCTTGCGGAAGGGTAACACGGATCAGCGACCGTGTCTTGGGATCCATCGTCGTTTCCTTCAACTGACCCGGGTTCATTTCCCCCAAGCCTTTGAAGCGCGATACTTCGACCTTCTTGCCTTTGAACTCATTTGCCTCAATCTTCGCGCGATGGGCATCATCACGGGCGTAGAGGGACTTTGCCCCGACAGTCAGTCGATAAAGCGGGGGCTGGGCAATGTAGAGATGCCCACGCCGCACAATGTCAGGCATTTCTTGGAAGAAGAATGTCATCAATAATGTTGCAATATGTGCGCCATCCACATCGGCGTCGGTCATGATGATGATGCGTTCATAGCGCAAAACATCTGGGTTGCAGTCTTTGCGCATCCCACAGCCCAGCGCCAGCGCGAGATCGGCGATTTCGGAATTGGCCCGGATTTTATCCGACGTGGCGGAGGCGACGTTGAGGATTTTACCGCGAATAGGCAAAATCGCCTGCGTTTTGCGATCACGCGCCTGCTTGGCAGAGCCGCCCGCGCTATCGCCCTCGACGATGAACAATTCCGTTCTTTCCGGCCCGTCTTCTGAGCAATCTGTCAGCTTACCCGGCAAACGCAATTTACGGGCAGAGGTCGCGGTCTTCCGCTTGATTTCCTTTTCCGCCTTGCGCCGGAGGCGATCATCCATCCGATCCAGCATGAAGCCGAGCAGCGCCTTGCCGCGCTCCATATTGCCAGAAAGGAAATGGTCGAAATGATCACGCACGGCATTTTCAACGAGCCGGGCAGCTTCCGGGGATGTCAGGCGGTCCTTGGTCTGGCTCTGAAACTGCGGGTCGCGGATAAAGACGGACAGCATGACTTCTGATCCAGTCACCACATCTTCGGCTTGAAGGCCTTCTGCCTTTTTGAGACCCACCAGTGCGCCAAAGGCACGCACGCCCTTCACAATCGCGGCGCGCAGGCCGGCTTCATGCGTTCCGCCATCTGGTGTGGGAATGGTGTTGCAATAATAGCTGTAACTACCTTCTGACCAAAGCGGCCAGGCAACGGCCCATTCAACGCGGCCTTGATCGTCCGGAAAATCCTGCGTCCCGGCAAAAAAATCGGCCGCCACGCATTCGCGGTCCCCAATTTGCTCCAGCAGATGGTCGGCCAGACCACCGGGAAATTGGAACACGGCTTCTTCAGGGGTGTCATCAGAAATGAGGGCAGCGGCGCACTTCCAGCGTATTTCAACGCCTGCGAACAAATAGGCTTTGGAGCGTGCCAGCCGAAATAAGCGGTTGGGCTTAAAGCTCATTTCCCCGAAAATCTCCTGATCGGGCGTAAAGGCAACGCTTGTACCGCGGCGATTATTGACCGGGCCAAGCTTTTCCAACGGACCCAATGTCTGACCACGTGAAAAGCGCTGGCGGAACAGCTCTTTATTACGTGCAACTTCGACAACGGTATCACACGACAAGGCGTTCACAACCGAGACGCCAACACCGTGCAGACCACCCGAAGTGGCGTAAGCCTTGCCGTTGAATTTTCCGCCGGAATGGAGCGTCGACAAAATGACCTCAAGGGCAGATTTGTCGGGAAATTTGGGGTGTGGATCAACGGGGATGCCACGACCATTGTCCGTTATTGTCAGCCGATTTCCAGCTTCCAACAGGATTTCAATGCGTGTGGCGTGACCTGCAACGGCCTCATCCATCGCATTGTCGAGAACTTCGGCGGCAAGATGATGATAAGCGCGTTCATCCGTGCCACCAATATACATGCCGGGGCGCCGCCGGACTGGCTCCAGTCCCTCAAGAACCTCAATTGAAGATGCGTCATACCCAGAAGAGGCGGCAGGTGTGGACGCAAACAGATCTTCAGACATGACAGGGATATAGTCGTGCCTGAGTCAGCCGTGCAAGCGTCCCTTTCAACTTATCCCCCGCTGGGTTTCGCACCCGGGATTGCGAAGGGAAGCGGCTTGCGATCGCGGCGTGGCATTTGTGCCTGATAGGCAAGGCTGCAATGGTTGACGCAATAGGGAAAGCCGGGGTTCACCTTATCACCACAAAAGTGGAAATCTGGCTCACCCGGGTGGCCAAGTGGCCATTTGCAGATGCGATCATTCAGATCGAGCAAAGATGTCTTATCCGCAATTTCGGGGCTGGGGCGCGCAGGAACCAGCCGACGTGGCGGTGCCGGCGGCGGCGGCGAAGATTGTTCACCTGGGTTTTGGCGCACAAAGCCGCCCGGCCCAATGGATCGGATTGTCGGCGGCATTTGGTCTGGATTGGCTGTCCGGGCGATTTTTTGCACGGGCGGCTGCTCTGTCGCGCGCGGTTGCGGCGCAGGCGCTTGCGGCTTTGCAGCAGGGGCGGCAGCCGCTGCTTTAGCGCGCGGCGTTGTGGGCTTGCGACTTGCGCCGCCTTCGCCATCGCTGGACTTTACTGGCGAAGGGCGCGACTGAAGCCCAAGGCGGTGCGCCTTGCCGATCACAGCATTGCGGCTGACGCCGCCAAGCTCTTCGGCAATTTGGGATGCTGTCATCCCCTTGCTCCACATCGTTCTTAGCTGTTCGATGCGTTCATCGGTCCAGGACATGTACTCACCATTTCAAACTATTAGGACTGACCGCCACCCTTGCGACAATCGGCCATAGCCGATAGGCGATTACATCATGAACAGCGAGTCCGAAATTGCCATACACAACCAACCCGGTGTTCCCGCCATTCGCGCGGTCAACTGGGCGGGTCTTCAAGCTCTCTATGTGAAGGAGGTTCGGCGCTTTTTCAAGGTGCAGCTCCAAACCATTTGGGCCCCCGCGCTGACAACCCTCTTATATCTGGTGATTTTCACAGTCGCCCTTTCCGGTGTGCGCAAAGAGATTTTGGGCGTTCCGTTTGGCGATTTCCTCGCCCCCGGCCTGATTATCATGGGCATGATGCAGAATAGTTTTGCCAATTCCAGCTTCTCGCTGCTGGTCGGTAAAATTCAGGGCACCATTGTGGATTATCTTATGCCGCCCCTGTCATCGGCGGAAGTGCTCTTTGGCCTTGCAGGTGCGGCTGTGACGCGTGCGGTGTTCGTCGGAGCCGCAATCTGGTTTGCGATGCTGTTTTGGCCGGGCGTGCATGTCACGCCTAAGCATATTTGGGCAATACTCCTGTTCGGGTTGTTGGGTTCGGCGATGCTCGCGTTCTTGGGCGTTTTGACATCCATTTGGGCTGAAAAATTTGATCATGCGGCGGCTGTCAGCAATTTTGTTGTTGCGCCGCTCGCTCTCTTGTCTGGCACCTTCTACTCGGTTGATAAATTGTCGCCGACTTTTGCGGCTATTAGTCATGCCAATCCTTTCCATTATGCCATTTCTGGCTTTCGCTATGGCTTTATCGGGCAGGCGGATATTCCTCTCGGCTTTGGAGCGGGTCTTTTGCTTGGCGTCAATGTGGTGCTCGCCAGCATTTGCTACGCGCTTTTGAAAAGCGGGTGGAAGATTAAGA
>CAMAQU010000073.1 GCA_945860425.1 Sphingomonas paucimobilis | reverse complement strand
GCGACGGGCAGATGCTCTGTGTCCCATCGGTCCAGCGTTTGATACCAAAGTGCGGGATCGCGCTGATACCCCCAGGCGAGCAGTGGCAGGATCAGGTCAAAGTCCGTTAAATCCCCCGACGCCGTCCAGGGTCGAAAGTCCAATGTCGGACCGAACAACATGCGGAAGTGATCGGCCATGGGGGCCCAATTTTCAGGATAGCTGGGATCGGGCGTCAAAATACAAATGCGGCGCATGCATCCCTCTTGCAACGCCCGGCCCGCGCTGACAAGCAGTGGAACTTGATTATCAAGGAAGAGGCTCTGCCATGATTTTGTTCGGAAGTTCGTTTTCGCCCTTTGTGCGCAAGGTCATGGTCGTGGCAGCGGAAAAGGGTCTAGATTTGCCCGTCCGCAATGTCCGGATTGGGGATCAGAATCCGGATTTCCGCAAGGCCAGCCCCTTTGGGAAAATGCCCGCCTTTGCCGATGGCGATTTCACTGTTTCAGACTCCACAGCCATTGTGACCTATCTCGATGCCAAATTCCCCACACCCGCCGTGATCCCGGCGGATCCGGCGCAGCGCGCACAGGCGATTTGGTTTGAAGAATTTGCCGACACCATGATGTCGACCATCGTTTATAAGTGTTTCTTCAACCGCGTGGTTGGCCCGATCTTCATGAAGCAGCCAGCTGATGAGGCGCTGGCTGTTGAAGGCGAAACGAAAGATTTGCCGCCATTGCTCGCCTATTTGGAAACGGTCGTGCCTGAGCCAGAGGGCTTTCTGGTCGGAGACACGCTCAGCATCGCGGATATCTCCGTCGCCAGCATGTTCGTGAACTATGACTATGCCCGGTGCGCGGTGGATCGATCCGCCTATCCGCGCACCTATGCTTGGGTCGCCGCCATGCTCGCGCGGCCCAGCTTTGCGCCCCTCATCGCCAAAGATACGCAGATTCTGGAGAGTCTGCGTTAAAAGGTGATGACAATCCCGGTCTGAGGATCCTGCTTTCCGGCCAGCGTTTTCTGAAAAATCGTGTCAGCCGCGCTCAGCCCGGGTTGATGCGCAACGTGCGTCACAGCCTCCGTCCCCGCGACAAAGCTCTGCCAAGCCGATCCAACGGCCAGCGCAAAGCCCTTGGGGCCAAGCGCCTTGATGGTTTCCAAGGCTTCTGTGGGGGCGAAGAAGAGGATAGGGGCTGGCCCCGGCAAGGGCTCACCACTCCCGGCCCGCGCGCCGACATGCGTCATGCCGACAATGCTGGAATAGCGAAGTTCCGCGGCTAGGCGGGTGTGGATGGCGCGCATCACGGCGGCATTGCCTGCAAAATCGACGGATACACTCGGTGTTAGGGCAAGGCTCGCTGCCGCATCATAAGCGACAACCTCATCATACAGCCCCGTTGCCCGCACAAAATCCATATTTGCGGGGGATGTCAGGCCGATCCGCCGGAGAGTGGGCGATGCTTCCTTTGCGCAATGGGCCAGCGCCATGGCGGTCTTGGAAGAGGCACTGGTCATCACCAATTGCTCGGCGCCAAACCAGTCATTGCGCCGGTAAAAGGCCTCAATCAAAAAACCGGTTTTGAACAAGGGGCCAAAAATCATCCGCGCATCTTCGCGCGCAGGATCATGCTCTGGGTCAGCCGCTATCCGGCTATATTGATTGTAAAACTGGCTCATGGGTTGGCGATGCTCCGCCATATCGGTGAATTGCCCGGCAGATATTTGGCCGGGCACGACATCCAAATGGGTCGCCATGGGCAGATAGCCATAAACGCGTTCGCCCACTGCAATGTCCGGGCAGTTAGAGGCGTCGACCAGGGCATGGCCCCATACGGGGACAATGCCCCAACTCTCTGGTGCCGGGAAGAAATCCCAATAGCGCATCATGTCTCCGGCAACAGCATAGGTGACATTATTGGCGGTGACGGCAAAGCTCTCAATCCGCAGTCGAACAGCACCGGCGGCCAGCGGTGCTTCTGGCAGATCGGCCAGTTTTGAAACGGTGAGATCATCCTTCTTCACCCAAAGCACCTGCGCCATCACCCGTCTCCTCTTCGTGTCTATGGAACGCGATAATAATCGGCGATGCGGTCGAGCGCCAGCGTTAGGATGATACGCCCAGATCGCGCAGGCCAGCCAAGCGCGTGTTCTGCATTTGGCATGGCCTCACATGCGCAGACAACGCGCCACAAAATATCGCTCAGGCCATTGCCTGCGGTGGACATAGCCGCATCAAATCGCTCGCGAGCAGATAGATGAGCGACACTGGCCCCGGCCGGATTGGAGGCGCCTCGGCGGCCCTTTTGGGCAGGTGCCGCGTCCCAACGCATTGTCACGCGCGGCCCAAGCTGCGCCATCTCATAATCTCGCCGCAGCAACTCTCCTGCGGCAAAATGCCGATCAGAAATCAGCGCACGGGCGCGCAGCCAGCCCAAGGGCGATTCGGCAAGGTTGACCGTCACGGTCCGCCGAGAAGCTCGGTCTGGGGTAAAGTCCTCGGGTGGTGTGCGCTCAGCAAGAAGACGGGGCATCAAAACTCCTTTGGTTGGCGAATCGTCCTTGCCATTTCGGATCCTATGTAGGAAAGTGAAAAACCGATTTGGTTATTTTTTATCTGGAGGCGCGCCATGATCACCCGTATTCGCGAAGTTCGTCGGGCCAAAGGGCTGACGCTGGCGGATGTTGCAGAACGCTGTGATCCGCCCACGACCGCGCAAACCATTGGCCGATTGGAAACGGGAACACGAACCGTATCGGTTGGCTGGCTCAATCGTATTGCCGAGGCTTTGGCGGTGGAGGCGGCCGACCTGGTTCAGCTGCCAGAGCGGGCTGACCTTCCCGTGGCAGCCCTTTTGGGACGAGAGGGGGCCTATGCTCCGCGCCATGAGCAAGTGGTGACCTTGGCGATGCCAGACGCGGGGGCCGTCGCTGTTCTCGTCGATGCAAGCGTGGGGGAGTATCGGGCGGGCGACCAGATTTGGTGTCGGCGCATCGGGCCGGATGGTTTTGCGGCAGCGCTCAATTGCGATGTCCTCATTCCCCGTCCGGCGGGCCGCTATGTTTTTGGTCGGCTGATCGGGCGCGAGGGCCGCCGCATTCAGATTTTGCCGCTGGGGGCGGGGGCAAAGCAGCAGATTTTTGATGATCCCGCCTGGTTGGGGGTGGCGACCCATGTGTTCCGGACGCTCTGACCGCGCCTCCATGACGGGATTTTAAGGCGCAATTCATTTGTTCTCATCACCGGGCGCGCATAGCCCTTGGGCCATTTCAAAGGGCAGCTCCGCCCGCAGCCCTGATGGGGAGTTTACATGCGCAAACCAATCTTCGGTCTTATCTTGGTCGGTCTGCTCACAAGCCTGGCCGCCTGCGATGCAAAGGGATCAGACAATATCCCAGCCGGGCAGACCATTGCCCGTGTCGATGGGCAGGATGTCACCATTCATGAACTCAATGCAGAATTGAAGGGGGTGCAACTGCCCTCGGGCGATGCCCGCAAGGCGGTTGAGCAACAGGCGTTGCAGCGGATTATTGATCGGCGCATTCTGGCGGGCCTCGCCCGGGAGCGAAAGCTCGATCAATCGCCCGAATTCGTCCTGTTGAAGGAGCGCGCAGAAGAAACGGCCTTGGTTGATCTTTTGCAGCAGAATATTGCCGGGCAAACCAAAAGGCCGACGCAGGTGGAAGCGCGAAACTATGTGAACGCCAACCCCAGCCTCTTTGCCGGGCGCACGCTCCTCATGCTGGATCAGATCGTCTTCGCCCTGCCCAAGGATCCCCGCAAATTGCAGGAGCTTGTGCCCATTAAGTCCATGACCGAAGTTGAAAAATGGCTGATCGACAACGGCATTCAATATCGCCGCCAGCCCGCCCAGCTGGATACGCTGCAGGTGGAACCTGCCATGGCCAAGCGTATTCTTGCCCTGCCGCCCGGGGAAGTCTTTGTGGTGCCAGCCCAAGGGGCAGTTTCCGCCAATATTGTAACCAACGCACGGGCGCAGCCCGTTCCGGCGGATCAGGCAACAACCATCGCGCTCAACATTCTTCAAGGTCGGGCCGTCATGGCGACGGCCACCAAGGAGTTAGAGGCCGAGGTGAAGAAGCGTCGCGACGGGGTGACCTATCAATCTGGATTTGCGCCGCCCAAGCCAGCGGGCAAGGCGGATGCCAAGCCAGCGGCCCCCGTCGTCCCGGCAAAGCTATAGCTGGCTCTGCCATCGACTATGGGCGGATCAGATCCAGAGCTGTCGATCCTGATGGTCAATTGGAACACGCGGGAGATGACTTTGGCCTGTCTGAAGTCCATCTATGCGGAGACCCGGACGACCAGCTTTGAAATCATCCTCGTCGATAATGGCTCCCAAGATGGCTCGGCGGATGCCATCGCCCGCGCCTTCCCTCAAGTGCGCCTGATTACCGAGACACGCAATCATGGCTTTGCCCGCGCCAACAACATGGCGGCCGATCAGGCCGGGGGCCAATATCTCCTCCTGCTCAACACAGACACCCTCATTTTGGATGGAGCGATTGATCGACTGGTGGATGCGGCGCGCACCTTTCCGCAAGCCTTGATCTGGGGCGGGCGCACGCTGTTTGGCGACGGTCAACTCAACGCCAGTTCGGTCTGGGGGCGGATGACGGGATGGAGCGCGGTGTGCTTTGCTCTGGGTCTGCGGAGCCTGTTTCGGGGCAGCCATTTCTTTAACTCAGAAGGTTTGGGCGATTGGCAGCGCGACAGCCTTCGTCAGGTCGATATTGTCTCCGGCTGCTTTTTCTTGATCCCCCGTGCATTTTGGGTGCGGCTGGGCGGCTTTGACCCCAAATTCTTCATGTATGGGGAGGAGGCGGATTTATGCGCGCGTGCCCGCGCCTTGGGCGCGCGGCCCCTGATGACGCCGGACGCACGGATCATCCATTATGGCGGGGCGAGTGCGGCGAGCCATGCCACCAAAATCACCTATGTCATGGGCGCGCGCATGGGTTTGATTGATCGGCACTTGTCTGGGCTTGAACGACAGATCGGCCGGGCTGCTACTCTGGCGCATGTGGCTTTCCGCGCTTGTGCCTTTTGGGTTATAGCTCGGCTCCGGCCCGAACGCTTTGCGCCTGCTGCACGAGAATGGGGCCTGGCTTGGGCGCAGCGGGCACATTGGGTTCATGGCCCATCGCCCGTTGAACTTGCGCGGCAGACTTAGCCTATGCCCTGGCACCGCCATGTCATCCTGACCCGCTTTAACGTGCCGACTATGGGGCGAGAGGCCGATGTTCGCGCAAAGACGGGCTGGCTGGATCGCCGCTTTGATCTTTTTGAACGCTTTTGCTTACCTTCCGTCGCCGGACAGACACGACGGGACTTTTCGTGGCTCATCTATTTTGACACGAGGACACCCGCCCCATTTCGCGCACGCATTGCCGAGGCGCAAAGGCGATTTCCCTTTATTGCTTTGTTCCGCGATGCCCTCCCGCTGGAAGATGTGCGGGCGGATGTCAGTGCACACCTTCCCACCGGCAAGGGTCGTGTGCTGACGACGCGGCTGGATAATGACGATGCCTTGGCGCGCGATTTTGTGGCCCGGGTGCAAGATGTGGGGGCGACACATCCCACCGGAACCGCCTTTAACTTTCCCACTGGCTTTGCCTGGCGCAAAGGCTGGGTCTTCGGCGCGCGGGATGAAAGCAATCCCTTTGCCTCTGTGGTGGAAGATGCCCTTGAGTTTCAGACCATCTGGGCGCGGCCCCATGCTGTGCTGGGGGAGGCGTTTCGGCTGATCCAGATTGAAGATGGGCCGGCCTGGCTTCAGGTGATCCATGGCGACAATGTCACCAACCGGATCAAGGGGCGGCAGCGTCCCGGGTCAGTGCTGGGGGATCGGTTCTGCATCAATCCCTGGGAGAATACGCCCCACCCGAGCCGAGGTGCGGTTCTTGTCGAAGGCTTGATCCATTATCCGCTGCGGCACATGCGGGAGGTCGCTATTCGGGGCGTGAAGCCTTTTTTGAAAATCGTGCGTTAAAAGGCCGCGCGATCAGCGATCCTTCTTCTTATACATGGCCAGCATGCGTTCTGTAACGGCAAAGCCACCGAAAATATTGACCGCGGCCAGTGCGACGGCGATCAGACCCAACCATTTGGCCGCTCCCCATGCACCCGCGGGTGCAGCGGCAATCAGCGCGCCGACGATGATGACGGAGGAGATGGCATTGGTCACCGCCATCAGCGGCGTATGCAGCGCAGGTGTGACCGACCAAACAACATAATAGCCGATAAAGCAGGACAACACGAAGATTGAAAGAATGCTGATAAAGTCCATCTTACAGGCTCCGTTTAGCTGGACAGCCGGTCGTGCACGACCTTGCCATCTTTGGTCAGGCGAATGGCCTGTGTGATTTCGTCCTCATCGGGCAGAACGGGTCGGCCCGCATCCTTGTCCCAGAAAGCAGACAGGAAGTTATAGAGGTTGCGCGCGAACAGTGCCGAGGCATCGGTCGCCAAATGGGCCGGCGTATTGCCATAGCCTATAATCTTGACGCCATGGCGCACCACCAGCTCGTCCACTTTTGATCCTTCGACATTGCCACCTTGCGGGGCGGCCAAATCAAAGATAACGCTGCCCGGCTTCATGCTGGCAATTTGTGCATCGCTGATCAGACGCGGGGCAGCGCGCCCCGGGATTAGCGCAGTCGTGATGACGATGTCCTGCTTGGCGATATGGCTGGAAACAAGCTCTGCCTGCGCGGCCTTATAGGCATCCGACATTTCGGTCGCATAGCCACCGGCCCCTTCGCCCTCAATGCCTTCGACTTGATCGACAAAAATCGCTTTAGCACCCAGCGATTCAATCTGTTCGCGTGTGGCAGAGCGCACATCGGTTGCCGAGACTTGCGCGCCAAGGCGGCGTGCCGTCGCAATCGCCTGAAGCCCGGCAACGCCGACGCCCATGATGAAGGCGCGCGCGGCTGAAATCGTGCCGGCTGCTGTCATCATCATCGGGAAGGCGCGGCCATAGGCGGCGGCTGCATCAATCACGGCCTTATAGCCCGCCAGATTTGACTGGGAGGACAGAATATCCATCGATTGCGCGCGCGTGATGCGCGGCATGAAATCCATCGCCAGCGCGTCAACACCTGCCTTGGCATAAGCATCCACGCGGGCGCGCTGACCAAAGGGGTCGAGCGACGCCACGACCCAGGCCCCTTTTGGGGCAGAAGCCAGAAGCTTCGGCTCTGGTCCTTGGACGCCAAGGATGATGTCGGCCTTCGTTAGACAGTCAGCAGCTGAGCCAATTTTGGCACCCGCTGCTGTATAATCTGCATCCGACACGCCAGCGCTCAGGCCTGCGCCTGTTTCAACCGAAACGGTCGCGCCAAGGCTCACGAATTTTTTAACCGTCTCTGCTGTTGCAGCGACGCGGGCTTCCCCGGAGGCACGCTCTTTCAGGACGGCGATCTTTGCCACGTCAGCCTGCGATCAGGATGATGACGAGAATGGCGAGAAGCGCAGATGCGATCGTTCCCCATTTCAGCATGACCATCACGCCTTCATAGGTCTGCTTGTGCGCCTTCATATCATTATTGCTGGCCATGGTTGATCAACTCCCAAGAGAAATGAATTTCTTTTGGCTTTATCCCGGCATTGGCCGGGCCTCAAGCGTCTTTCTTCTTAGATTATGCTGAACGCCCAAGGATCGCCTGTGTCGCGGCCCATCCAGCAAGCG
>CAMAQU010000072.1 GCA_945860425.1 Sphingomonas paucimobilis | reverse complement strand
TACACTGCCCCATCATGAACTCGCGCGGCAGATGTTGGATGAGAGCGGCTATACAGCAATGCTTCAGGCCGATAAATCGGCCGAAAGCGCGGGTCGCCTTGAAAATTTGAGCGAACTTGCCCGCGCCATGGAAGATTATGAAACGCTGGGCGCGTTTCTGGAACATGTCAGCCTTGTGATGGACAATGAGGCCGCGTCTGATGGCGCAAAGCTGACCATGATGACGATCCACGCCGCTAAGGGCCTGGAATTTGAGCGCACCTTTCTTGCTGGGTGGGAAGAAGGTGTGTTCCCCTCGCAACGATCGCTGGATGAAGGCGGGCTTGCCAGTTTAGAAGAAGAGCGTCGGCTGGCCTATGTCGCCATCACCCGCGCGCGCCGAAAATGCACGATCCTGCATGCCGCAAACCGCCGGATATATGGCCAGTGGACCTCTAGTATTCCTTCCCGCTTCGTTGCCGAACTGCCGCCTGAGCATGTTGAGCAGGAAAGCAGCTTTGGCGGGGGCGAGAGTCTCTGGCGGGCAAATTGGGCCCAAAACAGCGATCCTTTTGCCCATGTGGCCCGCAGCACGGGCCGTGGTCCCGGTTGGCAGCGCGCGTCGGCTGAATATTCAACCCAACCAACCCGCATCGTGGAAGCCCGATCCAGCGCCGTTAGCCTTGGCAACAAAGGCCGGAGCGATCTGTCGATCGGGCAGCGGATCTTCCATGAGAAATTCGGCTATGGCCTGATCGCCGATATTGAAGGCAATAAGCTGGAAATTGACTTTGATCAGGCGGGACGAAAACGGCTGCTCGACACATTTGTCAAACTTGCCTGACGATACGTTCTGGATCGCCGACATCCCCCATAAAGGTTGCGCGGCTATTCGCTTCCGGCCAAGGGAGTCGCAATGAACGCCGTCGCTCCTAAGGACATCCACCCTCTCGCTTTGCGTGATTACAGATTTTTCTGGATTGCACGATTTTTTGCGGTGGTTGCGACGACAGGCATGGTCGTCGTTCTTGGCTATCAATTCTATGATCTTGCCCGAACAGAATATGGCCTCAGCATCCGCGAAGCCTCTTTCCAATTAGGATTGCTGGGGCTTGCGCAGTTTCTCCCCCTCGCAATTTTAACACCGGTCGCTGGGTGGGTGGCAGACCGGTTTGACCGACGCCATATCGCCATCTTGGCCAATGGTATCGATGCCAGCATTGCTCTTTCGCTCGCCATTCTTTCGGCGCGTGATGCCCTCACCCTCCCCATCCTCTTTATAATGGCAGCGATGCACGGGGTTGCGCGGGTGTTTCTAGCGCCGGCCATGTCCTCCATCGTTCCCAATATCGTGCCAGCATCCATCTTGCCACGCGCCATCGCGTTTAATTCCATGGCGTGGCAGTCGGCCACCGTCATTGGGCCGGGTATTGGCGGCATTTTATTCGCGCGTCAGGCGGATATCCCCTATTGGCTGTTCACTGGCCTTTTGGTGACAGCCAGCCTGTGCGTCGCCTTGATCAAGCCCTTTCCAAAGCCCCAGATTAAGGGGGATGCCCACCCGTTTCAGCAGATGATCGATGGACTGCGTTACACCTGGAATGAACGCTTTCTGCTCGGCGCGATCACGCTGGACTTGTTTGCCGTCCTACTGGCCGGGGCAACAGCCTTGCTCCCCGTCTTTGCGCGCGACATTTTGTTCGTCGGCCCAGAAGGCCTTGGCTGGCTCAGGGCGGCCCCAGCAGCGGGCGCAACGCTTGTTGCTCTCTGGTTCTCCTTTCGCCCGCTGAAGCATAATGTGGGCGTTAAGATGCTTTGGGCGGTCGTCGTCTTTGGCGTTGCGACAATCGGCTTCGGGCTTTCCCAATCCTATTGGGTGTCCCTCGGGCTTTTGGCGGTGCTGGGCGGCGCGGATATGTTGTCGGTGTATGTCCGGTCCTCTTTGGTGCAACTCAACACGCCAGACGATATGCGCGGCCGGGTTGGTGCTGCGTCTTCGCTTGCTGTTTCGGGTTCAAATGAATTGGGTGAATTACAATCCGGCCTCGCAGCCGCTGTTCTTGGGCCCATTGGCGCTGTTGTCTTTGGCGGAATTGGGGCTATCTTGGTCACTGGGCTGTGGGCTTGGCTCTTTCCAGAGTTGAGGCGCGCCCGAACATTTGAACCGCAATTCCGAAGGATAGATCCATGAAGGCAGCTTCGATCCTCGACACCATTGGGGGCACCCCCCATGTCCGCGTCTCCCGGCTCTTCCCGGATCGAGAGGTTTGGATCAAATCAGAACGGTCGAATCCCGGCGGATCGATCAAGGATCGTATCGGCCTTGCGATGATTGAGGATTCCGAACGGTCCGGCGCGCTGAAACCCGGCGGCACGATTGTTGAACCGACCAGCGGAAATACGGGAATCGGCCTTGCGATGGTCGCGGCGGTCAAGGGCTATAAACTCGTCCTCGTCATGCCAGAGAGCATGTCGTTGGAGCGGCGTCGGCTGATGTTGGCATATGGCGCAAGCTTTGACCTCACCCCGCGTGAGAAGGGCATGAAGGGCGCGATTGAACGTGCATTAGAGATTGTCACTTCAACACCCGGCGCTTGGATGCCGCAGCAGTTTGAAAATCCTGCAAATATCGATGTTCATGTGCGCACCACAGGACCGGAAATCTTGGCCGACTTTGCGGACACACCACTTGATGCCATTATCACTGGCGTGGGCACTGGTGGGCATATTACGGGCGTGGCCCAATTCCTAAAGCCCCATTGGCCAAAGCTGAAAATCTATGCGGTCGAGCCGACCCTGTCTCCCGTGATCAGTGGCGGAAGCCCTGCCCCTCATCCCATTCAGGGCATTGGCGCAGGCTTTATTCCGGCCAATCTGCACACGGCATTGCTCGATGGGGTCATTCAGGTTGATCCCGCCGATGCCAAGACGATGGCCCGTCGCGCCGCGACCGAAGAAGGCATGTTGGTTGGCATCAGCTCTGGCGCAACGCTGGCCGCAATTGCGCAAAAGCTGCCCGAATTGCCAAAGGATGCCAGGGTCCTCGGGTTTAACTATGATACGGGCGAACGCTATTTGTCTGTGCCAGATTTCCTGCCGGAGGCATAAGGCACGCTCCGTATGCTCCCCAACGTGACTGGCACGTCGATGCCCTTAGCTGGGGCGGCGGACGCGCGTGGGGTGCACCCAGCGCCCATTGTTCTGCTTATCTGCGCTGCCATATTGGGCATCCTATCATGGGCAATTGACACCGGGCCACTGGGAAAAGCTTTTGATGGCGTCCAACAGCCTCCCCTCCTCATGTCGGAAAGCGCGCCTTTACCCAAAGAAATTCCAGCGATTGAACCGTTGGAACTCAAGCAAATTGCCCCCAGTCTCGCCAAAGAGATTAACGACGCAACACCCTTTACGCGTGAGCCGGTCCCCCCTGCCCGACCCTTTTACATATCGGGCGCAGCCCTTGATCGTGATCGCGCGACAGACTGCCTTGCCGCCGCCATTTGGTATGAAGCGGGTGCGGAGACGCTTGCTGGCAAGAAAGCGGTGGCGCAGGTCGTTCTAAACCGGGTCCGGCATCCAGCCTTCCCCAAAACCGTCTGCGGCGTCGTCTTTCAGGGGGCGGAGCGGCGCACAGGGTGTCAATTCACCTTCACTTGCGACGGCGCAATAACCAGCACTCCCTCTACCTCAGCCTGGGCCAATGTCCGCGGCCTAGCGCGAATTATGCTGACGGGAGAAGTCTTCAAGCCCGTTGGTTCAGCCACCCATTACCACACGGATTGGGTTTTACCCGCTTGGAGCGCAAAACTCGATAAGGTGCACAAGGAAGAGACCCATTTATTCTTCCGCTGGATGGGTTGGTGGGGCAATTTGGCGGCCTTTAAGGGGCGGTATTTGGGAAGCGAGCCCGTCGTCACACAACTGATACCGCTCTCCCCCAGCCATGCGATGAGCCGCGACGGCGATATTCTCTTGGCGGGCCAACTTGACAGCATGCTCGAAGACCAAAGCGACGATGACGCAAAGGCGCAGCAAGACATTGGACTGCCGCCCAATCCCTATGGGTTCAAACCAAAGTTGCAGAGCCCGACGGCAGATTTTCTGGTGTTTGTTGTGCCGCGCCGCACCGATCCAACCATTATGCTCAGCCTTGTTCTGTTTTCCTGCTCGGTCAAACCCTATTGCAAAATCATGATTTGGACGGACCCAAAACCCGCGCCCGCGCGCCTGCCCGTGGCCGATGAGTTTTTACCAAGCATGGCCTTTAGCTATTTGCGCAACCGATCTTCCGGGCTCGACAAAGCCCTTTGGAATTGCGACCTTTATCCAAGACCCGATCCAAGCCAATGCATGAAAGCAAGGCCAGTCAAAGCCCCCGTGCCGCGGCCAGAGCCAGCCGCATCACAAGACGCCGCCCTGTTGCTGCATTAACACCACAGGAAAAGCGCCAAATAACCTCCAGAGCCTGATTTACAGCCTGCCTCAGACAGGCTAGCCTATAGCCTTCATTCGGGGTCTAAGCATGACGTTTATCGGCAAAATCTGGCGCATCCTCATTGGCATTAAGGACGGGCTTGTCCTGTTGGCGATGCTGCTATTCTTCGGGCTGTTATACGCCGCTCTATCGTCCACCCCGAATAATGCGACGGTCCACACAGGCGCACTCTACATCGATCTGAGTGGCACGATTGTGGAGCAACCCCAACAGGCCAGTCCGGAGGAGTTGCTGCTTGGCGGAGGTCAATCAAATGAACACCGACTTCGCGATGTGGTCCATGTCCTTGAAACGGCGGCGGAAGATCCACGCATCAAGGTTGTTGCACTTGATCTTGATGGGTTTTGGGGTGGCGGACAGGTTGCGCTTCAACGCGTGGGTGATGCCCTTGATAAGGTCCGCAAATCCGGCAAGCCCGTCATCGCGTTTGCATCCGGCTATATGGATGACGGCTATCTCCTCGCATCCCACGCCAGCGAAATTTGGCTCGACCCGATGGGCATTGCCATCATTGCGGGTCCGGGTGGAAATCAGCCCTATTTTAAGGGGCTGGTCGACAAGCTTGGCGTAACGGTCAACGTCTACCGAGTGGGCAAGTATAAAAGCTTTGTAGAGCCGTTTATTCGGACCGATCAGTCGCCTGAAGCGCGCGCTGCCAATCAGGCGCTCGCCGATGCCATCTTTGCCGATTGGATGGCCAACGCGAAATCAGCACGCCCAAAGGCAAAGCTGGATGCCTATATTGCAGCATCTGCCAATATGGATGGCCCAATGTCTGATAAGGCTCGGCAATTCGGCATTGTTGACCAAGTGGCGGACAAGCTGGCTTGGGCCAAACGGATTGCCAAGATTGCCGGAACGGAGGATGATCAACCAGCAGATAGCTTTAAACAGACCGATTTTGCGGATTATCTTACCGCGAACCCATTGCCCTCTGACGGCAAGATCGGGATCATCACGGTGGCAGGGGAAATTGTTGACGGGGAAGCACCAGCTGGCTCGGCTGGCGGCGACACAATTGCCCGGATCATTTTGGATGCGCTCGCCAAGAAGGAGCTGAAAGCTCTTGTTCTTCGCATCGATTCCCCCGGTGGGTCGGCCCTCGCATCGGAGAAGATCCGGCAAGCGCTTCTTCAAGCGAAAGCACAGGGCATACCCGTTATCGCGTCGATGGGTAATGTGGCCGCCTCTGGCGGTTATTGGGTCGCGATGGCGGGCGATAAAGTCTTTGCAGAGCCGGGCACAATTACAGGCTCAATCGGCGTTTTCGGGGTCTTGCCGACATTTGAAAAGTCGCTCGCCAAGCTGGGCGTAACGGCGGATGGCGTGGGCACGACACCCCTGTCCGGCCAGCCTGACCTTTTGCGCGGCACGAACGCCGCCACAAACCAGCTTTTTCAAGCCGGCGTTGAGGATGTTTATCGCCGCTTTACAGGCTTGGTGGCGGCGCAACGCAAGCTGACCCTCACCAAAGTCATGGAGATAGCCGAAGGCCGCGTTTGGGATGGCGGCTCAGCACGGCAGCTTGGCTTGGTCGATGCTTTTGGATCCCTAGAAGATGCGATCTCAGAAGCCGCGAAGCGGACCAAACTTTCTGGCCATGACGCGCGCCCTGTTTATCTTGATCGCATGCCTAATTGGTTTGAGCTCTATGCCGAAGGCTTGATGGGATCAGAAGCGCGCGCGCCAATCGACCCTTATGGTCATTTGATGCTCCGCCAACAGGCTGGTTTGATTGCGGGCGTGCAGGATGGGCTGACCATCTTAAATGGCCCCGCTATTCAGGTCCGCTGCCTTGGCTGCCCATCCGCCCCGAAAATCGTCCGCAAGAAAGACACGCTCACGGCGCTGATCCTCGCAAAGGCTGGCCGTTAATCACAGCCATAGGATGATGCCGGTTTAACTTGCCGTCGCTGGCTTATACTCTGCGGAATTGGTTGTGAACTCAGCGTGGCCATAGGCCGCAAGTTGACGCTTGAGACGCGCCACAAGTCGACGGTCCGACATTTTGTCCAAAATGGGAAGGTGACTACACAGCCTATAGGCGAGCATGCGCAGCAGAATAACCAAGATAGTCGAACCGTAGAGAAGCCGATCCCTTACAGAGATGGGAACCCCCAATTCTGCCGCGCGTTGCAAGTCCCCTCCCAAAAAGGCCTTGGCAAAAAAGACGCGCGAGAAAGAACGTTCCAACCGGCGAAATGCACGGCCCGCAAGCGTTTTATCCTGCGACAATTCGGCCTCCATAGTGGCACGCAACAAGCCGCCGCAAATTGCGTCATCATAATCATAGCGCAACGTCGCACTGCGCGTGCACCAGATGCGAACGATATCTTCAGGCGTATCCCCCAATAAATCTTCGGGTAGGCCCAGTAGATAACAGCGATAACGCGCCAGCTCGACCCGCGCGCGCTCTGCGGGCGTAAACTCGGTCCGACCAGCCTTCAGAACATCATTGGATAAGAAATAAATCGGGATGAGACCCGCTGGCATCTGATCCAACTGCGGAATGGGCATGCCATAGGTCTTGGCATCCCACATGCCCGGGCGGCTCAGAACATTCACCCGCACCATACTATGCATCAGGCGCACCATGGCTGCCGCCTGAAAGCCAGAGCCATATCGCTCCAGCGCGCCGGGCAATATGGTTGTTGTGAAAAATGTCGCGGTTTCCTTAACCCGGCGGGCGGCCGTCGCGTGGCTCAGCGTGCCCGTCAACTCCATAGGAAGTGCGGAATATTTGTTGAGGAAGGTCGCAATAAAGGCACCGCGAATGGCAAAGGGCGCAAGATTGGCAGCGCTGTTGCGCTCCTCCCGCGCGCCTTGCTCCACCAGCGTCATATTCAGCCAGTCCGGTGTTCGCTCCATCTCCGCGATCAGCGCGCCGAGTTCTGGCGGCGCATCGGGCACAGCTCCAATCCCCTTTTCGCAGGCCGTCACCAGCATGTCGACAAGGGGACGGAACCCATAGCGCGGCATCAGCGCGGCATAGGCATCCCCCGTTACGTCCCCAAGCATGGTATATTCGCGGAACCGGGCCACCATGTCGGTATCTGCCAGTAATTCTTCTCGTGTCAGGCGGGCACCAAAGCGTAGCTCAGTGTCATCGCCTGCACGTGTTGAGAACCGCTCAGGCGGCGTGTCAAAGTCCATATCCTTGTAAAGCGCTGGGATAAGCTGCTTTTGCGAGCGGACACGGGCGGCAATGGTTTCAATAGATGGACGCATATATGCATGCTGCGCGAAAAATGCGTCCAGGC
>CAMAQU010000071.1 GCA_945860425.1 Sphingomonas paucimobilis | reverse complement strand
GGCGCTGGTGCTGGTCTTCATCGGGTCGAAGATTTTTGTCTCCGACTTCTTGATGGGTGGCACGAAATTTCCGCCGGTGCTGAGCTTGGTTGTCACCTTTGCCCTGATCCTGGGCGGCATCTTATGGTCGCTCTGGAAGACGCGCGTGGCGGTCCCCGCGCGTTAAAAACCGACGCCCCCTCCAATGTGCCCCGGAGGGGGCGTCACCCTTGACGCTTTAGTTTGTCGGTTTGAGCAGATCCAGCGTGGCGGCGACCATCGCTTCCGTCCCAAGGCGCACCGATGGTTCCGGATCAATACGGAACAGCGGGCTGTGATGCCCCGCAACCGGACGGCCGCCCTTGCGGGCTTCCTCAATCCAGACCGGGTTTGATCCGCCCACAGCAAATAATAGCCGGGGATGTTGTAAGATGGATCAACGAAATAGCTGAAATCCTCTGCCCCCATATTCGTCTGGCGGAAGGGAACAACAACATCGGGCCCTAGCGCTTCGGCAAGTGTGCTGTTGAGGCGGCGGGCAAGGGCCGTGTCATTCACCGTCACCGGCGTGGATTCCCCCACAGTCACATCGGGCAAACGATTTTCCGCCACGCCATGGGCGCGGGCAGTGTTAATAGCGAGGCGCTTAATCGCGTTGATCAGCATATCCCGCGTTTCTTGGCTATTCGCCCGAACCGTCACCTGTAAATTTGCTTGCTCAGAAATGATGTTATGCTTGGTTCCGGAATGAAATGCGCCAACCGTAATCACCCCGGGTTCCAGCGGGCCTTTTTCGCGGCTGATGATGGATTGCAAGCCGACCACAATTTCCGATGCAATGTAAACCGGGTCGCGGCCCAGATGCGGCGCGGCGCCATGCGTGCCAACGCCGTAAACCTTTATGTCGACGCTATCGGCAGAGGAGTATTGGATCGTCTCCGAAGCCGCAATCTTGCCCGTCGGCAGTTCGGCGGCGACATGGAAGGCGAGGGCATAGTCCGGCTTTGGAAAGCGGGTGTAGAGACCATCCTTTAGCATGGCAGCCGCCCCGCCGACGCGCTCTTCAGCGGGTTGGACGATGAACAGAACGGTTCCCTTCCACCGGTCTTTCAATGCCGCAAGCTGCCGCGCTGTCGCCACCATAGAGGTAATATGCACATCATGACCGCAAGCGTGCATCACTGGGTTTTCAACACCATCGACACCCACTTGACGGGCCTTTGAGGAATTGGGCAGGCCAGAACGTTCTTCCACCGGCAGGCCATCCATATCGGCGCGCAACAGAATAACGGGACCATCGCCATTTTTCAGAACGCCGACGACGCCCGTGCCGCCCACTTTTTCGGTAACAACCATGCCGGATACGGCGCGCAATTCCTTCGCCATGCGGGCGGCGGTGTTGAATTCGCGGAAGGAGAGTTCCGGGTTGCGGTGGAAATAATCCCACAGCGCGCCCAAGGACTTATCATAATCTGCCTTAATGGCCGGGGCATAATCCGGGGCCGCATAGCTTGGGCTTGCGAGGGCCGCGCAACAGGCGGCGAGCAGGAGGGCTTTGCGCATTCAGAATATCTCCATCGATAGGTTTGGCATGATCATGCCGCGTCAAAATGCGGCTGGCCAGAAGAAATCACGCGCTGGACAGGGCCGCTGGATTGGTTAACGTGCAGGAAAGTTTCAACTAGGAGGGTCTCATGACCGCTGAACTATCGCAATATCTGCCATTTATAGTCGCCGCGGGCGCGATCATCTGCATCGCTTTGTGGCTGCTATTTGGCCCGTCTAAGCCGACGGCCGCTCCGGTTGAAACAGAGGCAAAGCCAGAGGCGGCGGCCCCGCCAGCGGCCGCGCCAAAAGCGCCTGCTCCGAAGGCCAAAGCTCCCGCCAAACCGAAAGCGCCGGCTAAGCCGAAAGCGGCCGCACCTAAGGCGGAAGTGAAAGCGCCTGCTGCAAAAGCGGCTGCACCAAAGGTGGCGAAACCCAAAGCAGCAGCGCCGAAGCCTACCGTTGCAAAGGATGTCGCCCCGAAAGCAGAGAAACCAAAGGCACCTAAAGCAGCCGCGCCAAAGGCCGCTGCCCCCAAGGCTGCAGCACCAAAAGCTGCAAAGGCCGCCAAAGGTCCGGACAATCTTCGCTTGATCAAGGGCCTTGGCCCAAAGCTGAACACCATGCTGAATGATCTTGGCGTGACCCGCTTTGACCAGATTGCGGGCTTAGACGCCAAGGCTGTGGCGGCGCTTGACGCCAAATTGGGCACATTTGCCGGCCGCATCACACGCGATAACTTCGTCGATCAAGCGGGCCTTCTGGCCAAGGGCGATGTTGCCGGGTTTGAAGCAAAATACGGCAAGCTGGACGGCAGCCTTTAAGCTTTAACCTTAATGCCAAGCTGCGGCGGGCCTGGGGCGGGTCGCCGCAGTTTTTATGTGCGCCGGTTGGTCATGATCGGGATTAGGCCAAAGAGACTTGTTTAACTTCCACCCATTTGTCGCTAAATGAAGCCCAGAACCACTTCAGGATCCCTTATGGCCATTCAATTTCTGCGTGCCGCTTTGCTTGTGTCTGCTGTTGCGCTGGTGCCAGCCGCAACGGCGGGGATCGCGTCAGCAGACGTCACCGTCAGCCGCGATATTGAACGCTTTGTCAGCGTTTATGAGCGGGTAAAGGCAGATTATGTCGAAAAATTGGATGATGAGCGGCTGATCAAGGGCGCTATTGATGGCATGCTCGCCAGCCTTGACCCGCATAGCTCCTATCTCGACGCGCGCGATTTTAAGCAGATGCAAATCTCGACAGACGGCAATTATGGCGGTCTGGGCCTTGTCGTATCGATGGAAGATGGCGCGGTAAAGGTGGTCGCCCCGCAAGAAGATAGTCCCGCGTCCAAAATGGGGATTAAGCCCGGCGACTATATCACCCATCTCGATGGCAAGCTGATCTATGGCGGGACGTTGGATGAAGCGGTGGAGCAAATGCGGGGCGTTCCGGGCACAAGCATCCGCTTGACGGTCGTTCGGACCGGGCGAGACAAGCCGTTTGATGTCACTGTCACGCGCCAGATTATTGAGATTAAGCCGGTTAAATGGGAAATCCGCAATGGTGTTGGCATCATCAACATCAACGGTTTCTCAAAGCAGACAGGGGCGATGACCAAGGCAGCTGTGGTGTCGATTGAAAAGGCGCTGGGCCGCAAGCCTTTTGGGTATGTCATTGATTTGCGCTCCAACCCCGGTGGTCTGCTCGATCAGGCGGTTGAGGTCTCCGACGTCTTCCTTGATCGAGTTGAGGTCGTGTCGCAACGGGGTCGCGATAAGCGGGATATTGAGCGATATTTCGCGCAACCCGGTGATTTCGCCAATGGCCTTCCCATCGTTGTGTTGGTCGATTCAGGTTCTGCGTCCGCCGCTGAAATCGTGGCCGGTGCCCTTCAGGATCATCATCGCGGCCTGGTGCTTGGGGAACGGACATTTGGCAAGGGGTCGGTCCAGACGCTCATTCCGCTGGATGAGACGACGGCTCTACGCCTGACGACCGCGCGCTATTACACGCCTTCGGGTCGGTCTGTGCAGGAAGGCGGGATTGAGCCTGATATTACTGTGCCGCAATTGAGTGATCCGGATTATAAGGCGCGGCCCCGCTTCCGCGAGGCGGATTTGAGCCGCCACCTGATCAATGAGGCCAAGGTCGATAACAGCGTCTTGGAAGCAGATGAAAAGCCCGATCCCCGGTTTAAGGCAACGCCTGAAGAATTAAAGGCAAAGGGCATCACCGATTTTCAGCTGCATTACGCGATTGAAACTGTGTCGCGCCTTGGGCGGCCGAAATTGGCGGCTGCGGCCCCGCGCAAAGCCGTTCGGCGATAAATGGCGCGCGCGATGACAGATTTTTCAAAGGCGCGGGCCCTTGCTCTCCTCTTGCCAACGGCCCTTATGGTCGGTGCATTGGGCAGCCAATATATTGGCGGGCTTTACCCGTGTGAAATGTGTCATTGGCAACGCTGGCCACATGATGTGGCAATTGTCGCTGCGCTGTTCGCCTTTGGCACCCATAGCCCGCGTGCTGCGCGTTTCTTCGCAGCCATCGCAGCCTTTGCCATTTTGACCAGTGGGTTGATCGGCCTGTTGCATGCAGGCGTTGAATATCGCTGGTGGCCGGGTGTCACGCCCTGTGCCAGCACCGCGGCAGCAACCACGATTGAGGCGATTATGAATGCGCCTGTGGTGCGCTGTGACACGCCACAATGGTCACTGCTGGGCGTTTCGCTGGCCGGGTTTAACGCAATCTTTTCTCTATCGGGCGGCTTGCTGATCCTCAAATGGCTGCGTCGGGGGAGGGCGGCATGACTGAAACCAAGATAGATCGGATGCTCCGCGTTGATCAGGCGGGGGAATATGGGGCGGCGCGCATTTATGCGGGGCAACTCGCCGTCCTCGGCAGCGCGCATCCTGAAGCGGCCGAAATCCGGCATATGGCCGCCCAAGAGGCGGAGCATCTGACCAAGTTTAATGCCCTGCTGTCCAAAAGAGGCGTGCGCCCCACCGCGCTGCAACCCTTTTGGCATGTGGCGGGCTTTGCGCTGGGGGCGGCAACGGCGCTGATCGGGCCAAAGGCAGCCATGGCCTGCACCGCGGCCATAGAGACCGAAATTGACCGTCATTATTCAGAACAGCTCACCGAATTGGCGGGGGACGACCCTGAATTTGGCGCGCTGATCGAGGAATTTCGGGAGGATGAGCGGGAGCATCACGACACCGCCATTGCCCGTGGCGCGGAACAAGCGCCCGCCTATCCGCTTTTATCAGCGGCCATCCGCTTGGGGTGTCGCGCCGCCATTCGTCTTTCGGATCGGCTTTGATCAGCCGATTCATCTTGCCTTCAGCTGGGAAGGGGCAGACAGTTTGACCATGAGACTCAGCTTATTCACCCTTGCGCTCTTGCCGCTCTTCGCGCCGGCCGCGCCTGCGGCCGCCCAAGGGGCAGAGCGGGTGCTGATCATTTTTGGCAAAGACGCCTGCCCAACCGATTCCACCGGCAGTGAGATTATCGTTTGCGCCCGCCGCCCGGAATCGGAACGCTATCGCATCCCCAAAGAATTGAGAGAGCGGTCTCAGGCCCCCCAAAACCAAAGCTGGGCCGTCCGCTCTCAATCCGCACTCTCTGCTGGAAAGACCGGCACAGGAAGCTGCTCGGCGACAGGGGCCGGGGGCTGGACAGGCTGCTGGGCGCAACAAATGCGCGAGGCTAAGGAAGAAGCCAAGCTAAAGGCCGAGGCTGAACGGGACGTGCCTTAAGGGGTGACGTCTGCCTTAAGGGCTGATGTATCTTTTCAAGAAATTGGTCGGGACGACAGGATTCGAACCTGCGACCCCCACACCCCCAGTGTGATGCGCTACCAGGCTGCGCTACGTCCCGACCGGAGGCGCGGCTTTACGCTCCCGTTTTTGGCAATGCAAGGGCGGGAAGGGGCGTAATTGCACTTCCCGCCGCTTGGATCATTCCCCCATCAGGGTGCGCACGCCCGATACATCATAGGCTTTGACGCTGATCTGGTGGATTTTGATGCCACCAATGGCGCGGTTGAATGTCGCCATATGCGGTGCACGGCCATGCGCGGCCAAGGCGTCGCCATCGCGCCAGCGTTCAGAGATCATGAGGACATTTGGATCGGTGACGTCCCGCGAAAAGACATAGAGCTCACACCCATCTTCCGCCTGAGTTGCGGCCATTTGGGCGGCCATCGCATCCTTCAAACTGTCAAGGTCCGCGGCGTCCGCGCGGATGATGCCCATTACAATAATCATATCGTCACTCTCCTTTTCCCGTGCCTTTGAGGGCGAGGGGTTAAGCATTGGTTGCACCCTTGGCCCGGATTTGGTAACCGCCCAGCCACCGTGCGGGCTGTGCCGCCGGTTATCATCTGACAAGAGTATCCGCATGTTCGCAACCCCTGCATTTGCTCAAGCCGCTTCAGGCGCTGCCGCATCCGGCGGAACGGGCTCCACACTCTTTTTCATCGGCCAATTTGTTCTCATTGGTCTTATCTTTTATTTCCTGATCATTCGGCCGCAGCAAAAGCGCGCTAAGACGCATCGGGCCATGATCGACGCTGTGAAGCGGGGCGATCAAGTTGTCACGGCTGGCGGCATTGTCGGCAAGGTGACTAAGGTTGATGATCGTATGGTTGAGGTGGAAATTGCGACGGGCGTTAAGGTCCGCGTGATCAAGTCGACACTGACAGACGTCGATACCGGCGCTGCCAAGCCCGCGAACGACTGATCGCTGCATGCTTGATTTCCCGCGCTGGAAGATTTGGCTCGTCGCTTTGGCGGTCCTCAGCGGCATTGTCGCCGCCGTTCCCAGCATGTTGCCCGAAGCAACCCGCAATCAGCTTCCCGGCTGGTTGAAGGACACACACATCAATCTGGGCCTTGATCTGTCGGGCGGCAGCCATTTGCTGCTCGAAGCGGATACGGCCGATGTGCGCAAGCAGCAGATTGACCGGATGGAAGAGACCATCCGCACCGAAATGCGTCGGGCAACGCCGCGGATCGACATTAGCGACATTTCCACCGCCAATGGGGAATTGTCGTTCATGCCGCGCAACGCGACGCAGCTGGATCAAGCGGTGGAGCTGGCGCGTCAGCAGACCAATGGCATTGGCATTGCCGGCGCGCGGGACTGGACCGTCTCGGTGCGGGACACAACGCGCATCATCATGCGCCCGACCGAAGAGGGCGTGAAGTTTGAGATTGATAGTGCGCTTGAAACGGCGCGCAATGTCGTTGCCAAGCGTATTGACCCCGAAGGCACGCGAGAAGTCACCGTTGTGCGCCAAGGCGCAGACCGCATCTTGGTTCAGGTGCCGGGCTTGCAGGATCCCGAAGGGCTCAAGCGCCTCTTGGGGAAGACGGCAAAGCTTGAGTTTAAGCTGGTCGATGGCAGCGCAGATCCCCAAGATGTGGCGGCGGGCCGTGCGCCTGCGGGCAGCCAAGTTTTGCCGATGCTGGAAGGCGGCAATATTGCGGTGAAGCGCCGCGTCATGGTGTCTGGGGATGAGTTGACTGATGCGCGGCAAGAATTTGATCCGCAGTCTGGCAATGCGGTCGTCTCCATCCGCTTCAACAGCCAGGGTGGGCGCAAATTTGGGCGCGTGACCAGCGAGAATGTCGGCAAGCCCTTTGCGATCATTCTTGATAATGTCGTGATTTCCGCGCCGAACATCAACGAACCTATTTTGGGGGGAAGTGCGCAGATTTCGGGTAACTTCACGGTGGAATCGGCCAATGAACTCTCCATTTCCCTGCGCTCCGGCAAATTGCCTGTGGCGCTCAAGGTGATTGAGGAATCGAGTGTCAGTGCCGAACTGGGCAAGGATTCGATTGAAAAAGGGATATTAGCAGGCGTCCTCGCGACGCTGGCGCTGGTCGCCTATATGCTGTTCACCTATTTCCGCTTTGGCGTTTACACAACGCTGGCGCTCTTTGTGAATGCGCTCCTCGTGCTCGGCTTGATGGGGGTGTTCAATGCAACGCTCACTTTGCCGGGGATTGCCGGGTTTGTTCTGACCATCGGCGCTGCGGTTGACGCAAATGTGCTCATTAATGAGCGTATTCGTGAAGAAATGCGCAGAGGTCGCCAGACGATACAGGCGGTGGAATTTGGCTATAAGGAAGCCTCTACGGCGATCTTTGATGCCAATATCACCAATGTTATTTCCGCGCTCATTCTGTTCTGGTTCGGCAGCGGCCCGATTAAGGGTTTTGCAGTTGTGCTTGCGCTGGGCATCGCGACATCGGTGTTTACGGGCGTCACATTTACCCGGTTGCTGGTCTCGCAATATTTGCAGCGCAATCGTCCCAAGACGCTGGTTCTTTAAGGAA
>CAMAQU010000070.1 GCA_945860425.1 Sphingomonas paucimobilis | reverse complement strand
GGCCAATCTCACCATGTCGACCAATCAGCTCGCCAATCGCTTTGCGCATCTGGGCTGTGTCTCAATGACGCTGGAAATGCCCTTTAAGGATCATGACAGCAATGCTGACTCGGAACGGGCTTGGTCGCCGCAACGATCCAAGCAATTGGGGCGGGATTGCTTGGCCATTTTGGCGCGCCAAATCTGACTGAAAAACGAATGGCCCCCGCTCCGGGGGCGAGGAGCGGGGGCCAAAGATGCGTTCGTCACGCTGGCTTGCCGCGGGGCGGAACGGGCAACAAGGGGGGGGAATCCCGCTCTGTCCTCCGCGAAAGCCAGACCTAAATAAATCAGTCATCCTGTCGCCAAGATGAATAACAGGTCAGTTGCGCGGCCCTTTTGGCCGTGGGTCGCGCCAGGAGAACGTTTTGTCGGAAATATCGACATTGAATCGCTGATTGCTGAGGCGAATTGTTGTTCGGTTGTTTTGGGAATCCAACGCGGTCCATCCCTCCAGCATGAGGCCAGCCGGGGCTGTTGCCTCGCGCGTAAAGGCAAGGGTGATGACCCCATATTCGGGATGGCGCGGGTCCCGTGCTTCCACCAGCACAACGCGTGGCCGGGTGCTGGGCAGGATTTTGGCGATGCGGGCAATGTCTCGATTGGGATTGAGCAGCACCGCCAGCGGCGTATTGCCAATGGGCCAGCGCTGAACCTGACGCACCGAATAATCGATAAAAGTCAACGCCTTGCCATCGCCGACGATGAGAAGAGGCACATCCTTTTGATATTCAAAACGGATTTTGCCGGGCCGTTTCAGGCTGAGCGTTCCCGAGACGGTCTTTCCCGAGCGGTCCGTTTGGGTGAAGCCCGCCGTCATGGAGGACACAGAATTTAAATGGGCCTGCACATCCGCCAGCGACGCAGCCGCGGGTGCGGCGGCGACAAGGGCAAAGAGGGGAGCGGCCATCAGGGGAAGAGATCGCGTCATAAATTCCGTTTCAACTCACGGGCGGTTGCTTTTGCCCCTCTTGCTTGAACGCGCGCTGAACTGCGTCAGATTGCGTGGCCGTCTGTATCCATCAAAACCTCACGGCGGCCGACATGATCGGGACGGCTTACCTTGCCCTCCGCTTCCATCCGTTCAATCAGGCGCGCGGCAGAATTATAGCCGATGCGCAACTGGCGCTGGATATAGCTGGTGGAGGCTTTTTGGCTTTCCACCACGACCTGAAGCGCGCGGCGATACATCTGGTCTTCGGCGGAATCTTCGCCAGTTGGGGCACCGTCAATATCCCAGCCGCCTTCTTCTGGTTCTTCGGTGACGGCCTGAATATAATCGGGATGACCCTGTCCGCGCCAATGATCGGCAACGGCGCGCACTTCTTCGTCAGAGACAAAGGGGCCATGCACACGGGCAATTTGCTTGCCGCCCGGCATATAGAGCATGTCGCCCTTACCCAGCAGCTGTTCGGCACCCTGTTCCCCCAAAATGGTGCGGGAATCGATTTTGGACGTCACGGCAAAGCTAATGCGCGTGGGCAGGTTCGCCTTAATGACGCCGGTGATGACGTCAACCGAGGGGCGCTGTGTCGCCATGATGAGGTGGATACCCGCGGCGCGGGCCTTTTGCGCCAGACGCTGGATCAGAAATTCGACTTCCTTGCCCGCCGTCATCATCAAATCGGCCAGCTCATCGACGATCACCACGATTTGCGGGAGCGGCTGATAATCCAGCTGCTCTTCTTCATAAATCGGCTGTCCGGATGTGGAATCATATCCGGTCTGAACGCGGCGACCGAGGAAAGCGCCCTTCGCCTGCGCCGAGCGCACCTTTTCGTTAAAGCTGGCAAGGCTGCGCACCCCGACAGACGCCATCATGCGATAGCGGTCTTCCATCTGCTCCACGGCCCATTTGAGCGCACGGATGGCCTTGGCAGGCTCCGTCACCACGGGGGAGAGCAAATGGGGGATGTCATCATAAACGCTCAGTTCGAGCATTTTGGGATCGATCATGATCATGCGGCACTGATCGGGCGTCAGACGATAGAGCAGTGAGACGATCATCGCATTGAGCCCAACGGATTTGCCCGATCCCGTGGTCCCTGCAACAAGCAGATGCGGCATGGGGGCCAAGTCTGCAATCACCGGGTCGCCCGCGATATTCTTCCCCAGAACAATGGGAAGCTGCCCGCTTTGCTCATTGAAGCTTTGGCTCGCGATCAGTTCATGCAGGACGACGCTTTCCCGCTTTTGATTGGGTAGTTCAATGCCAATCACGGTACGGCCGGGGATGGTCGCCACGCGTGCCGACAGGGCAGACATGTTGCGCGCAATATCATCGGCGAGCTGGATCACGCGGCTCGCTTTGATGCCGGATGCCGGTTCCAATTCATACATGGTGACAACTGGGCCGGGCCTTACCTCCACAATCTGACCTTTGACGTGAAAGTCATCGAGCACCGTTTCCAGCAATCGGGCGTTGCGCTCCAAGGCGGCCTTGTCGAGCTTATCCCCGGATGAGGGGGGCGCTGGGGCGAGCAAATCAAGCGAAGGCAGGGTATAGCCATCCCCCAGGGGCAGGGATGCCTGCTCCTTGTTCTTATCCGCCTTGGGAGCGGCGGGGGTTGGCTTGTCCGCAATAATGGTTTTCTTGCGCGATTCATCAATGACAGGGGGTGTGCGCGGCTCTGGTGTACGGCCGAGATTGTCGGCGGCGTCCGCTGCGTCATCGTCCATATCAAAGGGCAGGTCTGGCACATTGCGGGGACGGACAGGCGTCTACCCGTCATCTTTGCGACGCAGCAACCATGATTTTTCCGCCGCGCTCAGGTTGAGGCTGCGGAACCAGACATAGAGGGACAGGGGAATGGCGAGGGCAACCACTGTCCAGCGCACCCAAAAAAGCCAATCGGCACTTGGCGCAAAGCCCATCAGCCATTGGATCAGGCCGCCCGTCGCCAGGCCGATTGCGCCACCGCTGCCGCCCGGCAGGGTGTCAATCGCTCCGGGCCAGATCAGGGCAACACCCGTATCGGCAAGGGCAATTGCAGCAAAGCTGAGTGCCGTGCGCGTTTTCCAGCCGGAGACGGGATCCTTGACCCATAAACGGCGAGCGTGGATCAGCATTTGCGGGATAAGTAGCGCAATTGCGGGGCCGAAGGTCCACAATAGAATGTCTGCAACCCACGCACCGGGCGCGCCGAGAATATTCTGAATGGGGCCGCCTGCGGCCGTATTCATCGCCGGGTCGCTTGGGCTGTAGCTAATTAGGATGAGCGCCAGCATCAGTGCGCTGACGACAAGCGCCACTGACCCCAGCATGGCGCCGCTGCGGATTGCACCGCGTTTGATCGATTCCCGCCATTCGGGCGCTCGGGATGCCATGCCGCACTTCCTTTTCTTGCGTGCGCTGAACCTACACCTGCGCCTCATGCGCCACCCGCTGACTCTAGGTCAAGTGTACGGGTGTATGGCTTGTCTCAAAGGCAGGTTCGGACGTATGGAAAATCCATGAACACACATGACGTTATCATCCTCGGCGGCGGCCTCATTGGGCAGGCCACGGCAATTGCGCTTGATCTGCATGGCATGCGGTCTGTTGTTATTGATCCGGTTGATCCCAGCAGCACGTTGACCACCGAATTTGATGGCCGGGTCACGGCGATTTCGTCGAGCAGCTGGAAGCTGTTTGATGCGATGGGCATAGGCCCGAACATGGTGGATGACGCGCGGCCCATTCGCCGGATTGAAGTGCGCGATGGCGCACAGGGCGCCCCGCTCGATTTTGAGACGCAAGGGGAAGACCTGCCGCTCGGCCGGATGCTGGAAAATCGCGTGCTGCGGCGAGAGCTTTGGGCCTCCATTCAAAAAGCCACCCATGTCACGCGCAAATTCGGCACGCGCGCCGTGAGTGTTGACCGGGGCGATCATGGCGTCACGGCGACGCTGGACGATGGCAGCGTGCATCACGCGCCCCTTTTGCTGGTGTGCGAAGGGCGGCATTCCTCCACCCGTGCAGAGGCGGGCATATCTGTGGCGGCATGGGATTATGCATCGATGAGCATCGTTACGGCCATGGATCACAGCCAGCCGCATGGCGACACCGCGCACCAGATTTTTTATCCCGGTGGCCCCGTTGCGCTGTTGCCGATGAACCCCGGCACACGGTCTGCCCTTGTTTGGTCGCTCCCCGAAGCGGACGCCAAGGCGATGGTCAAATTGGGGGAACGGGCGTTTTTGGCAGAAGTATCGAAAGCCACCGCCAATATCTTGGGGGATCTTCAGCTTGCAGCGCCGCGCGCGCTCTATCCGCTTCAATTTCGCCACACAGCGACGATGACGGACAAAAGACTGGCACTGGTTGGGGATGCGGGCCATGGCATCCATCCCATTGCGGGGCAGGGGTTTAATCTTGGCCTGCGCGATGTGGCGGCCTTGGTGGAAGTTCTTGTCGACGGTGCGCGGCTGGGTCTGGACCTTGGCGATGCGCAATTGCTCGCCCGCTATCAGCGCTGGCGCAGTGCGGATGTGATGGCCGTGACCTTTGCCTGTGATAGTCTGGTGCGCCTGTTTGGCGTCCCCGGGCGCACGGCATTGGCCATTCGACGCCTTGGCCTAGGTACAGTGCAGCGGGCAAAGCCGCTCAAGGATATATTCATGTCTGAAGCGCGCGGGGAGAGCGGCCAGTTGCCCGTCATGCTCACCGGAGAATTGGTCTAGAGCAGGCCTGCCGCGCGATAGCTGGTGGCGGTTTCTTTTAGGCCTTGTCGGGTTTCAACCTGTGGCTGCCAAAGGCTGGGGTCAGGCCGCAGATTGGGGTCCACTCGCCAATCTGGATGGCAGAAATACCTCACACGATCGGCGGTGAGCTTCGCCTTGTCGCCGCGAAGTAAGCGATCCGCCCAAGCGCCGATACGCAGCACCGGACGCGGTGTTGCAAGGATGAGGCCGCTGCGGCCGACAGATTGAGCAATGGCTTTTGCAAAGCTTTTGTTGGTCCAGCCGTCGGGCTGGCCATCATCGGCTTCCAGTATTTGCCCCTGCGCCGTACCCGGTGTCGTTAAGACCATCAGAAGCCGGGCCAGATCGCCGACATGGATGACCGAGACATGGCCATTGGGGGGCACCATCACCACACCCGTTCGCGCCATGCGGAACATGTCGAGTGTGTCCATATCCCCCGGGCCATAGACCCAAGGTGGGCGCACCATCACCCAATCTAAGCCGCTCGCAGCAACGACGCGTTCAGCCTCTGCCTTTGACCAGCCATAGAGGGACAGGCTCGGTTCGCGCGCTGCCAGTGAGGAGACATGGACAAAGCGGGCAATGCCCGCTGCTGCTGCCGCATCGACTATGGCCTGCGTGCCCTGAATATTGCCGCGCTCAAACCCTGATGGGTCGGGCGCATTGACCACCCCCGCCACATGGATGACAGCGTCAGCACCCTGCACCAAAAGATCAAGACTGTAGGGCAGATCCAGCGCCCCTTCAATCCAGTCAACGCCGAGAGTGGCGGGCTGTGGCCGCCGGGTGAGCGCGCGGACCTTATATCCCGATGCCAGCGCCGCCTTCAAAAGCGTTGCGCCAACAAAGCCGGTCGCGCCCGTTATGGCAAGCGTCCGCTCGCTCATAGCATGACCAAATGATCGCGATGCACGAGTGCTGCTCGCGGCGCATAGCCGAGTACATCGGCCAGAACATCGGTGCGCTTGCCGCAAATCCGGCTGGCGTCTTCGGCATCATATTCCGCAAGGCCGCGCGCAAAGGGCTGTCCATCTGCGGCGACAATATCCACCACATCGCCCCGGACAAAGCGGCCTTCCACGCGCGCTGCCCCTGCCGGCAGCAGGCTTGCGCCGGACACTAAGGCCCGCGCCGCGCCGGCATCCACATAGATGCGGCCTTTGACGGTCAGACGCCCGGCCAACCAGGCCTTGCGCGCGGTGCCAGAGGACGAGCCGGTAAAGACGGTGCCGCACCCGCCCGCAGCCAATCGTTTGAGCGGATGGTCATGCAGGCCAGACACGATGATGAGGGCGGCCCCCGCCGCATTCGTGATGCGTGCAGCCTCAATCTTGGAGGCCATGCCGCCGGACCCCATGCCCGAAGAACTATCGGTCTGCGCCATGCCGCGAATACGGGCGTCAATGCGCCGCACTTCGGGGATGCGCTCTGCATCGGCCGTCTTGGTTGGGTCGGCGGTATAGAGGCCATCGACATCGGACAGCAGCACAACGGCTTGGGCCGAGGCGGCCTGCGCGATGCGGGCGGCCAACCTGTCATTATCGCCAAAGCGGATTTCGGCGGTTGCCACGCTATCATTTTCATTGATCACGGGCACAACCCCAAGGCCGAGCAGCCGTTCCAATGTCGCCGCAGCATTCAGATAACGCCGCCGATCTTCAAGGTCTTCCAGCGTGACAAGGATTTGCGCTGCCGTCAGGCCCTCAGTTGCAAGCAAATCCGCCCAGCATTGCGACAGGGCAATTTGGCCCGTGGCAGCAGCAGCCTGTGCATCTTCAAGGCTGGCACGCCCGCCTTTGGGTAGGCCCAAACGGCGCGCACCAAGCGCAATGGCTCCGGATGAGACGATGATGATTTGCTGCCCGGCTTTCCGGCGGGCGGCGATATCGGCGACAACAGTTTCAAGCCAAGGGCGGCGCACAGCCCCTTTGGGGTCGACGAGCAGCGACGAGCCGATTTTGACGACAAGGCGCGGGTAATTCCCGGCGTCTATAGCGGAGACCACCCCGTTTCCTCCCCTTCTTGCCCCGTCGCCGCCTTGGCGGCGGGGCCAACGGCCTCAATCAGCCGATCCAGAACTGCTGGAATGCCCTCGCCACTGGCACCGGACAATAGAAAAATCTCTGCCTTGCTGGCGCGTTTCAGCTTGGTCGCAATCTTCTTGAGCTCGGCTGGGTCAACGGCATCTATTTTGTTGAGCCCGATGACTTCTGCCTTTTCGGTCAGATCAGCGCCGTAATTTTCCAGCTCCTTGCGCACGACACGATAGGCGCCAACCGGGTCATCGCCTGACGCATCGACCAGATGCAGAAGCACCCGGCAGCGTTCAATATGGCCCAGAAAGCGGTCGCCAATACCAGCGCCTTCGGCCGCGCCCTCAATCAAGCCGGGAATATCGGCGACAACAAGCTCACGGCTCTTATGGCTCACAACGCCCAATTGCGGGCGCACCGTGGTAAAGGGATAGGCCCCCACCTTCGCATTGGCATTGGTGACCGCATTGATGAAGGTGGATTTGCCGGCATTGGGCAGGCCAACAAGGCCTGCATCGGCCAGCAACTTCAGCCGAAGCCAGACCCACATTTCTTCGCCCGGCCAGCCCATGCCATGCTGACGCGGGGCGCGGTTGGTTGAGGTTTTGTAGCTGGCATTGCCCCGGCCCCCATCTCCACCACGCAGGAACACGACTTGCTTGCCCGGCTCTGTAAAGTCGGCGAGCACATGGTCTCGGTCTTCGGAGATAATCTGGGTGCCAATGGGCACTTTGATGATCAGATCATCCCCACCCCCGCCTGTGCGGTTGCTGCCCGAGCCATTTGCGCCGCGTGGGGCCTTGAAATGCTGGGTATAGCGAAAGTCGATGAGGGTGTTCAGCCCTTCGACTGCTTCAAAAACAATGTCGCCGCCTTTGCCGCCATTGCCGCCATCTGGGCCGCCATATTCAATGAATTTTTCGCGACGAAAGGACACAGCGCCGGGGCCGCCAGCGCCGGAGCGGATAAAAATCTTGGCCTGATCAAGGAAATGCATTCGCCCCCTTTAGGCGAAACCGCGAAAATAGGAAGCTTTGCCCATATAGGGAGCGGCAGTTTGTTTAAGGCGTCGCTAGTTTGACGGCCCAGCAAGCCTTGGGGAATCGGCGAGCAACCGCGTGGCGATGTCGCGCGCAGTGTCGCGTGGTATGCCCAAAGACCGGGCCAATGCTTCCCCCAA
>CAMAQU010000069.1 GCA_945860425.1 Sphingomonas paucimobilis | reverse complement strand
TTTTCTTATTCGGGTCACTGCTGGCGATGGCCCCGGCGCTTGCCGCATGTGGGGCGGGTCGATCGGGAGCGCCCCTAATCCCTGCGCCGCCGGTTGCCCCGCCGCCACCCCCTCCACCGTCGCCACCGCCGCCACAGATCGACTATAATACCGCAGAATATCAGCGATCGAATGCGGCGACGGCGATCAAAGCTCTTTCCGCTTATTCTTCAGGTGCGACGGGCGAGGGCGTGACCATTGCCCTTGTGGATAGTGGTGTGAACCCCGCACTTCCGGAGTTTGCAGGTAAGATCAGCAGTTCTTCTCAGGATGTTGCTGGCACGCGCGGCATGGGTGATGACGATGGCCATGGAACCGCAGTGGCGGCGATCCTTGTTGCGGCGCGCAATGATGTCGACATTCAGGGGGTAGCCTTTGGAGCGAGCCTGCTTGCCCTACGCGCCAATACGCCGGGGTCTTGCACGTCCGTTGGGCTGTCATCGGGCTGTTCCTATGAGGACAATAATATAGCACGATCTATTGATCTGGCCGTTGCCAATCGGGCGCGTGTGATCAACCTATCGCTCGGTGGGTCGACCCCGAATGCGACGCTCAGAGGGGCGATTGACCGCGCAACGGCTGCTGGCGGGATTGTCATTGTTGCGGCCGGGAATAGCGCTGCCGCCGACCCAAATGGTTTTGCCTTGATAGCGACTGAAACAATCTCCCGTGGGTTGGTGATTGTGGCAGGGGGCGTCAATGCGGCAGAGCAAATTGCTACTTTCTCCAATGGCGGCAGCAATCGGGCTGGTGCCGCAGCGGCGCATTATCTCACTGCGCTTGCAACCGATGTGCGCACGTTCAATGAAGAAGGTGGAATCATCCTTGCATCGGGCACGTCCTATTCGGCCCCTGCAATAGCGGGGGCGGTTGCGTTGCTGGCTCAGGCATTTCCAAATCTCTCCAGCGCAGAGATCGTCAACTTGCTGCTGTCCTCTGCTCGCGATCTTGGGGTAAGCGGAACCGACCCGATTTATGGCCGCGGGCTTGTCGACTTGTCGGTCGCCTTTGCTGCGCGCGGGGCAACATCCGTCGCCGGAACAACCGTGCCTGTGTCTATGCTGACCAATGGAACTCTGTCCGTTCCCATGGGGGATGCCAGCCAAGCTGGCCTGTCGACGCTTGTTTTGGATAGCCTAGGCCGCGCCTATCGCGCCGAGCTTTCCAATAGTTTTTCGCGGACTTGGTCGGGCGGGCAGTTATCGGGGGCGCTTGGGGTGTCGGGTCAAACGGCTGCGGCCCCCATCGGGCAAGGGTCAACAGGTTTGATGCTGACCGTTTCTGGTGATCCGCTCCATAGCGGACCGGCACAAACAGGGCTGCTTTCTCTGTCAGAGCGAGATCGCGTTCAAGCGCGTGCTCTTGCGGGGTGGGTCGTCACCCGATTGTCGGACCATGTGCAAGTGGCAGGCGGCGTTGCGCGCAGTGGATCTGCCCTTGTCAATCAACTCGACTTGCGCCGTGCGGCCCGCTTTTTGATGGCAGAGGCCGAGGATGAGGGGCTTGGCTTCTCCTCTGTCCCCGAATTTGCAGGGGCAGCACGCTGGGCCTGGCGGGATTGGTCCGTGTCGTTATCCGCCGACAAGGGCGATATTCTGGTTTGGAACCCGGGTCATTTGCGGCGCTATGATTGGACTGCTTATGGTAGCTTTGGTATCGGTTTGGCGCGGCAGGCGGGGCCAATGCGGCTAGATCTCAACCTGCGTCGATTGGACGAGACGGGGACAGTCCTCGGGGCACGGTTTGGGCCGATGATGGGATCGCCCGGATCAGTGACGCATTTTGCGGCTATGCGGGCGCTTTATATAGGCCCGTCTGGATTGCGATTGAGCGGGCGGTATCAGCGGGGGTGGACGCATGTTCCCGCGGGCGGTGTTCGGCCAGAGGCAGATCAGCTTGTATCGACCAGCTGGTCCGTGGATGCGATGCGCAGCCATGTCTGGCAACCGGGCGATGAACTTGCTTTACGCATTAGCCAGCCCTTAAGGGTGGCAAGGGGTGGCTTTAACCTGAGCCTGCCGACAAGCTGGGATTATGGACTTTCGCAAGCCAGCTATGCGCCCCGCTACTTCGGCTTAGCACCAAAGGGCAGGGAGGTGGATGCCGAGCTGCTCTATTCGGCACCCTTTGGCGTTGGATTGGTGTCCGCCAGCTTGTTCGCCCGAAAAGACCCAGGCCATTATGCGCAGGCGCCCGATGATGTCGGCTTCGCCCTTCGTTTGGGGGCAGCTTTTTAGCCATCCTAGATCAGCTCATTTTCGGCGATTTTGGCACAGCGCGGATTTGACAGAAGCGACCTGAAACCGTAAAGGACCTTCATCCACCGCACCCGTCGGGAAAGGATGTGCCGTCGCGCAGCGCATCAAATGAATAGACGGGATGAGGTTCCAAGACGCTGAAAGCTGCAGTTTTCCGAATGGAAGACTTGCGGCTTTTGGCGTTTGTTTGCGCCCCGAATCTGAGACAAAAAGGCGAGAAACCTAAATGGCGAAGCAAGCAGCGAACGCAACAGTCGCGGTTGCCAAGAAGCGCATCCGCAAGGTGTTCGGCAATATTCACGAAGTGGCAGAAATGCCGGATCTGATCCAGGTTCAGCGCGAATCCTATGAACAGTTCCTGCGGTCTGACCCGTCGATCGGTTATGTTTCTGGCTTGGAAAAGACGCTGCGCAGCGTTTTCCCAATCCGTGACTTTGCCGGAACCGCCGAGCTCGACTTCGTCAATTATGAACTGGAAGACCCCAAGTTCGACGTGGAAGAATGCCGCCAGCGTGGCATCACCTATGCCGCGCCGATGAAGGTCACACTGCGCTTGATCGTCTTTGAAGTCGATACAGAAACGGAAACCCGCTCTGTCCTCGATATTAAGGAGCAGGACGTTTACATGGGCGATATGCCGCTCATGACCGAAAACGGCACCTTCTTCGTCAATGGAACAGAACGCGTTATTGTCTCGCAGATGCACCGCTCGCCTGGTGTGCTGTTTGACCATGACCGGGGCAAGACCCACTCGTCGGGCAAATATCTCTTCGCCGCGCGCGTCATTCCGTATCGCGGATCTTGGCTCGATTTCGAATTTGACGCCAAGGACATTGTCAACGTCCGGATCGACCGTAAGCGCAAGCTGCCGGTGACGGCATTGCTGCTGGCGCTCGGCATGACGCCGGAAGGCATCCTCAACCATTTCTACAACACGGTGACGTTCGGCCGCTCTGCTGCTGGCTGGGAAGTGCCCTATGTTGCCGAGAATTGGCGGGGTCAAAAGCCGCTTTATGACGTGGTTGATGCCAAGACGGGTGAAGTCGTGTTTGCGGCCGGCCAGAAGGTCAGTCCGCGCGCGGCCAATAAGGCGGAAAAAGACGGCCTTGTTGCGCTCCTGATTCCAACCGAAGAAATCTTCGGCCGCTATTCAGCTCTTGATTTGATCAATGAGCAGACTGGTGAGATTTACATCGAAGCGGGTGAAGAAGTTTCGGCTGAAAACCTCGAAAAGCTCGATAAGGCCGGCGTGGACCGCCTTGAATTGCTCGACATTGACCATGTGAACACAGGTCCGTGGATGCGCAACACGCTGAAGGTCGACAAGTCGGAAGACCGCGATATGGCGCTGGATGCCATTTATCGCGTCATGCGCCCCGGCGAACCGCCGACGCGCGAAACGGCCGAAGCCCTGTTTGCTGGCCTGTTCTTCGATTCCGAACGCTATGATCTCTCGGCCGTTGGTCGTGTGAAGCTCAACATGCGTCTTGGCATGGATGCGCCGGATGATCTGACGACGCTGCGCAATGAAGATATTCTGGCGGTCGTGAAGACGCTGGTCGATCTGAAGGACGGCAAGGGCGAAATCGACGATATCGACAATCTCGGCAATCGTCGCGTCCGTTCGGTCGGGGAACTTCTGGAAAACCAGTACCGCATCGGTCTGCTCCGTATGGAGCGCGCCGTGAAGGAGCGTATGTCTTCTGTTGATGTCTCGACAGTGATGCCGAACGACATGATCAACGCAAAGCCGGCTGTTGCTGCTGTGCGCGAATTCTTCGGCTCGTCGCAGCTGTCGCAGTTCATGGATCAGACCAATCCGCTGTCAGAAGTGACGCATAAGCGTCGTGTGTCGGCGCTTGGACCGGGCGGTTTGACGCGTGAGCGTGCTGGCTTTGAAGTCCGCGACGTTCACCCAACCCATTATGGCCGTATCTGCCCAATTGAAACGCCGGAAGGGCCGAATATTGGTCTGATTAACTCTCTGGCATCGTTCAGCCGCGTGAACAAATATGGCTTTATCGAAACGCCTTATCGTCGGATCGTCGATGGCAAGGTGACCAGCGATGTCGTCTATCTGTCGGCTATGGAAGAGGCCAAGCACACCATCGCTCAGGCCAATGCTGAGCTGACAGGCGATGGTAGCTTTGTTGATGAGACGATCTCGTCGCGTCAGGCTGGTGAATTCCTGATCGCTCCGCGCGAACAGATCACCTTGATGGACGTGTCGCCCAAGCAGCTTGTGTCGGTTGCCGCCTCGCTCATTCCGTTCCTGGAAAATGATGACGCCAACCGCGCCCTCATGGGGTCGAACATGCAACGTCAGGCCGTGCCGCTTGTTCGTGCTGAAGCGCCGTTCGTCGGCACAGGCATGGAAGAAACGGTTGCCCGTGACTCAGGCGCTGCGATTGGCGCCCGTCGTGCGGGCATTGTTGATCAGGTGGATGCAACGCGTATCGTTGTGCGCGCCTCGGGTGAAGTCGATGCCGATCAATCGGGCGTTGATATTTATCGTCTGCAAAAATTCCAGCGGTCGAACCAGAACACCTGCATCAATCAGCGTCCGCTGGTGAAGGTGGGTGACGTTGTGTCGACAGGCGATATCATCGCTGACGGCCCGTCGACCGAACTGGGTGAATTGGCTCTCGGCCGGAACTCGCTCGTCGCGTTTATGCCTTGGAATGGCTATAATTATGAAGATTCCATCCTGATTAGCGAACGTATCGTGAAGGATGACGTCTTCACCTCAATCCATATTGAGGAATTTGAAGTCATGGCCCGCGATACCAAGCTTGGGCCGGAAGACATCACGCGTGACATCCCGAATGTCGGCGAGGAAGCTCTTCGCAGCCTCGACGAAGCAGGGATTGTCTATATCGGTGCTGAAGTGGAGCCGGGCGATATTCTGGTCGGTAAGATCACCCCCAAGGGTGAATCGCCAATGACGCCGGAAGAAAAGCTGCTGCGCGCCATCTTTGGTGAAAAGGCATCGGACGTGCGCGATACCTCGCTGCGTCTGCCCCCAGGCGTTGCAGGCACGGTCGTTGAAGTCCGTGTGTTCAACCGTCATGGCATCGACATTGATGACCGTACGCGGGCCATCCAGACCGAAGAAAAGGAGCGTCTGGCTAAGGATCGTGATGATGAACGCACGATTTTGAACCGCGCCACCTATTCGCGCCTGAAGGAAATGCTGATTGGTCAGGTTGCCACAGCCGCGCCAAAGGGTCTGAAGAAGGGTGCTGAGATTGACGAGGCAAGCCTTGCCGAAGTCGAAACGCATGAATGGTGGAAAATTGCTGTTCAGGATGACCGCCTTCAGGCTGATCTTGAAGCTGTGAAGATCCAGTATGATGACGCCGTAAAGCGCATCAACGCCAAGTTTGAAGACCGCGTTGAAAAGGTCGAGCGTGGCGATGATCTGGCACCTGGCGTGCTCAAGATGGTCAAGGTCTTTGTTGCCGTGAAGCGCAAGCTTCAATCGGGCGACAAAATGGCTGGCCGTCACGGCAATAAGGGCGTCATCAGCCGCATCGTGCCGGCTGAAGACATGCCCTTCCTCGAAGACGGAACGCCTGTTGATATCGTTCTGAACCCGCTGGGCGTGCCGTCGCGCATGAACGTCGGTCAGATTTTCGAAACTCATCTGGGCTGGGCTGCACGCGGTCTTGGCAAGCAAATCCAGGCAGCGCTTGAAGACTGGCGGGCAACCGGCGGCACGGCGGCAGGATCTGCCCCTGTTGCGGTTCGCGAGCGTCTAAAAACAATCTATGGTGAAAATTACCACGCCGAGATTGATCAGCGCAGCGATACGGACATTGTTGAAATGGCCGAACTGCTCCGCAACGGCGTGCCGATGGCAACGCCGGTGTTCGATGGTGCGCGTGAGGCCGATGTGACACGCATGCTGGAACTCGCGGGTCTCGACGGGTCGGGTCAGGTGACTGTCTATGACGGCCGTACGGGTGAAGCCTTCGACCGCAAGGTGACCGTGGGTTACATCTATATGCTGAAGCTGCACCACTTGGTCGACGACAAGATCCACGCCCGTTCGATCGGGCCGTACAGTCTTGTTACCCAGCAGCCGCTGGGCGGTAAGGCCCAGTTTGGTGGTCAGCGCTTCGGGGAAATGGAAGTCTGGGCGCTGCAAGCCTATGGCGCTGCCTATACCTTGCAGGAAATGCTCACGGTGAAGTCCGACGATGTTGTCGGCCGCACCAAGGTCTATGAGGCGATCGTCAAGGGTGACGATACCTTTGAGGCGGGCATCCCCGAGAGCTTCAACGTCCTTGTTAAAGAAATGCGCTCACTCGGCTTGAATGTCGAACTGACCAGCCTTGGCGATGAGGATGATGGCGACGGGCTTGCTATCGCAGCCGAATAACCGATCAGCCCCTCCCTTAGCGGGGAGGGGCCGGTGACGGGCCGGATCCCGTTGCGAGATTGACCTAATTCTATCTCTCCTCTTCCTCAAAAAGGGGAAGGGAAATGGAGCGAAAAATGAACGACTTGATGGCCTTTGCCAACCCGATGACCAAGCCTGATACTTTTGACCAGATCCAGATTGGGATCGCGTCGCCTGAGCGTATCCGCTCTTGGTCTTTCGGCGAAATTAAGAAGCCGGAAACGATCAACTACCGCACGTTCAAGCCAGAGCGTGACGGCCTGTTCTGCGCGCGCATCTTTGGCCCGATCAAGGATTATGAATGCTTGTGCGGCAAGTATAAGCGCATGAAGTATAAGGGCATCGTCTGCGAAAAATGCGGCGTTGAAGTCACTGTCTCGAAGGTCCGCCGTGAGCGCATGGGCCATATCGAGCTGGCAGCCCCTGTTGCGCACATTTGGTTCCTGAAGTCGCTGCCGTCGCGCATTGGTTTGCTGCTGGACATGCAGCTCAAGCAGCTGGAGCGCGTGCTGTATTTCGAAAACTACATCGTTATGGAGCCGGGCCTGACCCCGCTGGAAAAATTCCAGCTGATGACGGAAGACGAACTCCTCGATGCGCAGGACGAATATGGCGAAGACGCCTTTTCGGCTGGTATTGGTGCAGAGGCGATCCGCGTTCTGCTCGAAGGCCTCGATCTGGAAGGGGAACGCGACGACCTGTTGAAGGAACTCGCCGAAACCAAGTCGGAACTCAAGCCCAAGAAGATCATCAAGCGCCTGAAGGTGGTTGAGAGCTTCATCGATTCCGGCAACCGTCCGGAATGGATGATCCTGCAAGTTGTTCCGGTTATTCCGCCAGAATTGCGTCCGCTCGTGCCGCTGGATGGTGGTCGTTTTGCGACGTCGGATCTCAACGATCTTTATCGTCGCGTGATCAACCGTAACAACCGCTTGAAGCGCCTGATGGAACTGCGCGCACCGGACATCATCGTCCGCAACGAAAAGCGCATGTTGCAGGAAGCTGTTGACGCCTTGTTCGACAATGGTCGTCGCGGTCGCACGATCACAGGCGCGAATAAGCGTCCATTGAAGTCATTGTCCGACATGCTGAAGGGCAAGCAGGGCCGCTTCCGTCAGAACTTGCTCGGCAAGCGCGTGGATTACTCCGGTCGTTCCGTCATCGTCATTGGTCCCGAGCTCAAGCTTAACCAATGCGGTCTGCCCAAGAAGATGGCGCTCGTTCTTTTCGAGCCCTTCATCATCCGCCGCCTCAAGGAAC
>CAMAQU010000068.1 GCA_945860425.1 Sphingomonas paucimobilis | reverse complement strand
CGGCATCAATCTCTGCATCGCTGGGGTTCGGGCTATCCTGCAATAACGCCACAGCGCTCATCAACTGCCCCGATTGGCAATAGCCGCATTGCGGCACCTGTTCATCGATCCACGCTTGCTGCAGCGGGTGCAATGCACCCTCTGGCGTCGCGAGCCCCTCAATCGTTGTGATCTTCCGTCCATCCGCTTCAGAAATGGGCGTCGAGCACGATCGGATAGGTTGTCCATCCAGATGCGCGGTGCAAGCTCCACATTGAGCGACGCCACAGCCAAATTTCGTGCCTGTCATCCCAAGCTGTTCGCGCAGCACCCAAAGAATGGGCGTCGCCGGGTCAACGTCGAGCCGTTGCGGTTTGCCGTTCACTGTCGTCTCTATCATCGCCCTATCCTATCTGCCGGATCTCGGAATTCATTAAAGTGGGTTTCGCGCCATTGAAAGCGCCATGATTGCGGACGCGATCCGCGATTTCTGCCAAAACTGATATAGCCAATGTCGCAGGATCGCGCGCCGAATGAAATAGACCAATGGGTGATGCTATTCCATCAATCGCGGCCTCTGGCACATCACGTAAGCGCAGCGCGGCGCGGCGGGCCGAGTGCGCGCGCTTGCTGCCCATTGCGCCAATATAGAAATGCGGCTGCGCCAAGGCATGGGCGATCAAAGCCGGCTCCCAATCATGATCGTGGAAGAGAAAAACCACCGCCGTCCAAGCATCGCTGACCAGCGCTGATGTGTCACTCGGCGAATGGATAACCCTAGGTTCGAACCCATCGTGCATCAGCCGATCAGCAAGCACAGCATCCGGGGTAACAAGTGCTATTTCGGCACCCCAAGCGCGCCCGTGCCACGCTAACTTGGAAACGGCATCGCCATGTCCGGCAATCAACAACCGTGGGCTCGGCCAATGTCCAACTGTGGCGCGCCCTAGTTCGGCATTCCAACTGGTTGGGTGCCAATTGGGATTGAACCGCGGCGCATGCTGATCGGTTGTCAATTCTAGGCCGAAAGGGTGACGCGCATCAATTGCTCCAAGCGCCTGCTGGGCCAACGCGCCATCGAACAGCGGCTGAAAATGAAGGTCAACCCCGCCACTGCAGGGCAAGCGAATGTCGATATAGCGAGACCCTTGCCCAAATCGGGTGACGCGGGGGTTCGCCTCGGCGATAGATTCCCCGGCTTCTGCAACCACAGCCCGCTCAATGCAGCCGCCCGATAAAGATCCGACAAAGCTGCCGTCATCGGCAACGGCCATATGTGCGCCCGGCTCTCGCATGGAGGATCCAGTTGCGCTGACCAGAGATATAAGCGCTGCACGCCGTCCACGTGCCGAGCAATCAGCCAGGAAAGCAAAGATTTCTCGCTTGTCCACTTTATCCCAGTCTGTCGGGTTCCAATAAGCCACTTGCGTAGCGCCTCCCCTTACAGGTCGCAAGGCAGAGCCGAGGATCGACGCCAATTGCAAGTATATTTTGGCATGCTATATGCCAGTAATATTTCAAAATCCGAGGAAGAAAGAGATTTTTATGACAAGAAACTTGATGATTTGGCCAGCAGCCGCCCTGTTGCTCTCTGCCACTCCTTCGTCGGCACAAGAGGATGTGCGCGTTGCGTGCATGCCGGATATCCGCGCCTTATGTGCCGCTGAACTGGCAAGCTTTGACATCGAAAAAGTGCGCGCCTGCCTTATTGAGAACATCAATAAAGCCTCCCCTGCTTGTCAGGCTGCGGCAAAGGCACGTCGCGATGCGGAGCCTGCCAAGAAAGAGGGAGAATGAGACAATGTCTGGCTGGATCATCTGGGGCGCAGCTCTGCTGACTTATGGGGTATTCAGGCTCTGGTATGATAATTGGTCTGGCCCGCTAAAGCCTGCTGAGGTTGAAGCCTTTCTGACGCAAATGGCAGGTCGTTTTGAAGGAACGGGGAACAGCGCAGACGTTATGCGCGCTTTCCTAGAAGCCGATGATGGCCGTGAATTCGTGATGCTCAATCTGGTCAAGGCAGAAATGGGGCAGGTTGAAGACCCAAAGACGGGCCAAATGGTTCAAGGTTTTGAGCTGCTCAAGCGATATTCCAAGCGCTTCATGCCCGTATTATTCCGCAATGGCGGCCATCCGGGCATCGTCGGTCGCAAAGTGGGCGGCTATGTCGATGCCTGGAACACTGAGGCCGATCCCGAATGGACGATCTTCGGCCTGATGCGGTACCGCAGCCGTCGCGACATGTTGAATCTGGTCATGGACCCTGCCTTTATGGAGGGACACCCCGATAAGCTGCTTGGTACGCTAGCGACCTTTTCCTTCCCGACGCAACGGGTGGTGTCCTTCTACCTCAGCCCGCGGGTGACGGTTGCATTGGCACTCGCCCTGATCGCGGCATTGGCGCATTTGGCGTTGTTGAGCTGTGCTGGATGACCATCTTCCTGCCGCGCAGCACCAATAATCAATATCGCGGATCCCGCTATGCCGCTTGGGGCCTGACCCTTTACGCCATTGGCTGGATTATTCCCGGGATGATCCATTCCTTCCTTCCCGATGGCGGCGCGGGCACAATCGCGCGGTTAGACCTGAGCCATAATCCGACGATGATTTTCGCCATGTTCGCATGGGCGGGTGCCACACAAATTGTGCACGGCATCGTCACCTTGATCGTCGCCCTGCGGTACCGCACGCTGGTTCCTCTCTTCCTTCTGGTGAGCCTGATCGAGCGCCTGCTGCTCAGCTGGTCTGCCTGGGTGAAACACGTTCCCATAAGCGGCCATCATCCGCCCGAACATTATGCAAGCTTAATCTGTGTCCCGCTGCTTTTGGTGTTTTTGTGGCTGTCAGTGCGGGAGCGAAAATTCCAAAGTGCAGCGCCGCTTTAAGTACCTCGCGGTCGACACATATGGCTCAATTCGGCCAATAGATAAACTCATCGCCGGGTTTATATGTCTCGGCCAACGTCTTGTCGACCATAATGGCCATGTCAGTTGTGCTCGCATAGAGTGGGGGTTTTCGCCCACGATGATGGGCCGCAAGGATCGCCTGTAACTCGGTGAGCTTCACCCTGTTCTTGGACGCGAGATTGACTTTCTCGGTGGGATCGGTGGCGAGGTTGAACAACCAGGTCTTGCCCTGCTTTTCATTGACCTGAAGCTTCCAATTGCCCGCCCGCACCACTTTATAATAGCCGCTATTCCAAAATAGGGGCGCATTAGCGCGATCAACCCTGCCCTGCCCTGTCATGGCCGGCAACAAATTGCGTCCGTCAATCGTGACACCAGCGGGCAGCGATGCTCCGCCGGCGGCGGCCAAAGTTGGCATCACATCAACATGGCCAACCGGCAAATCGCTTCGGGTTCCCGCAGGAATCCGGGCGGGCCAATTCGCGAAGAGTGGCACGCGAATACCCCCTTCGAAGAAATTGATCTTCCCGCCGCGATAGGGCGCATTCAGCCCATCAAGTCCGACATAGCCAGGCCCGCCATTGTCGCTGGAAATCACGACCAGCGTATTCTTGTCCAGACCCTCTTTTTTGAGCTTGGCCATGATCCTGCCAACGCTGCGATCGAGCGAGCGGATCATAGCGGCGTAAACGCGCAACCGATGCGACCCAATATTGCCCACCGCGTCATAGTCTGCGCGGGTTGCCTGCAGCGGCGTGTGGATACCCCAATGGGCAAGATAGAGGAAGAACGGCCGGTTGCGATTGGCCTCAATCACTTTCAACGACTGATCCGTCCAATAATCGGCCAAATAGCCGCCGGGCGCGAACTTCTCGCCGCCATTATAGCTGGTGGCAAAATGGGCGGACGCCCAGAGGAAACGATCAATTGGATCGAAATCCACCTTGGCATTGACGACATTGGGATCGTCTTCGGGAAGGTGCAGCATGCCTTCCATATTCAGGCTTTCGTCAAACCCCTGATTGTTCGGGCTATATTGCTTGGTCGTTCCCAAGTGCCATTTGCCGATATGAACTGTGTGATAGCCCCGTTTCTGAAGCACTTCCGCAATCGTGACCTCAGAACTTGGCAAGCCTTGCTCTTCATAGGGCGGTGAATTTGCAGCGGCCTCTGGATGATATTCTGAAGGCGGAAGGTCAGGCCGGATCTGTCTAGAGACCATCCCCACGACCCGCGGCATGCCATTGGGCGTCGGCGTATATTCAAAGCCCGTGCGCGTCGAATAGCGCCCGGTCAAAAGCTGCGCGCGCGAGGGCGCGCAGGTTGCATTGCCTGCATAGGATTGCGTGAAGATGGCCCCGTCTGTTGCCAGACGGTCGATATTGGGCGTCGGCACCCGCCCCCCGGCAATCCCACCACCAAAGGTCGAGAGATCATTGATGCCCAGATCGTCAAACAAGATGAAGACGATGTTTGGCGGGCGCTTGTCTGGGGACACAGCAGCGGTACCCGGCCCCTTCTGCCAAGCAATTGGTTGATTGGGTGCAACCACTATCTGGCCGCGATATTCGGCAAGAGCGAGGATCAACTCTGTCCGCTTAAGATAGCCGACAGCCCCCAAGGCGGCGACACCCGCGGTTGCGACAAGTGCTCTTTTTTGCCAGCGCTTCATCAACCGGCAGCCTTCGTCCGGATATTCAACTGCCCTGCAAGGCCCGCATCACGATGTTTGGTAATCGCCTGATATTCGGCGGATTGTAGCATTTGCAGCATGGCCGCGCGTGAAGGATATTCGACAATCGCCACCATGTCCCACAACTCCTCTACCTCACCAATCATCAGGTCGGTAACCTGGCCAGAGAAACGCGCTTTGCCGCCGACCGATCCGATACAAGCTTGAACCCCGGCACCGTAACGCAGATAGGCGTCCCGTCCAGAAAGATCAGGTTCAGAACCATCGGCATAGGTCGCCTTGTCCTTAAACTTCAGCAGGTTCACCATGCACATCGGCCCATCATCTTCGCCGCCGAAGAACAACTTGGCCTGTTCGCCGCTGGGATGGACTTGATTGGTGACGTTCATGGGTTTCTCCTAAACTCGCGTAAAAGCGTCGATCAGCGTGACAAGCTCATCGGCACAATCTTCCTGACAAAAATGGCTGGAATTGATCCGGCGATGCGGCTGGCCTTTGGCCCCGGGGATCCGCCGTTGCACCTCAGTATCGAGATGACCCAGCACCCTATCCTGATCGCCGAAGCAGGTGAGCACAGGCTTGGTGAAGGCCTCCAGAACCGTCCAAGCGGTCTTATTCTCGGCAACTGAGGCGTGCTCTGGCGTGATGGGCACCAAGAGCGGGAATTGCCGCGCGCCGGACTGATAGCTTTCATCCGGATAGGGGGCATTATAGGCCGCAATTTCTGCGCTGGTCAGATCACGGGCGCATCCGCCATCAACGATCCGGCCCGTCTTAAACTCGGGAGTCGCCTGACTAAAGGCGCGCCACGCATCGAACCCCGGCCCAATGCTCTCCCCTTCCGGCAAAAAGGTGTTTGAAATCACCAGTCGCGCAAAGCGATCTGGGAAGGCCGCAACAAGGCGCAGGCCAATCAGCCCACCCCAATCTTGGCAGAACAGCGTAATGTTGCGCAGATCAAGCTGGGTCAGCCAGTCGCTCATCCAAGCAACATGGCGCTCATAGCTATAATCATCTCGGCTGGCTGGCTTGTCCGACTTGCCAAAGCCGATCAGGTCGGGGGCAACCACCCGATGCCCCTTTGCAACCAGCGGCGGAATGAAGTTGCGGTAGAGATAGGACCAAGTGGGCTCGCCATGCATTAACAAGATCGGCGATGCAGCGCGCGGCCCTTCAGCGACATAGTGAATACGTAAGGGCGTCCCGTCTTCGGGATCAGCAATTTCGAGATAGTGCGGAGGAAAGAGAAAACCTTGGATGTCCGCAAAGGCGGTATCGGGTGTTCTCAAAACCTTCATTTGGGCACAACCTCCAAAATTGCTTTCACAAAGCCTTGCGGGTCATTTTCCTGAATGAAATGCCCCCCTTTGAGCGTCCGGTGCGGCTGACCAGCCGTTCCGGGAACGCGACCAATCCAGCGCATTTCACCGCCACGCGACACAGGGTCACCGTCGCTGAAGCAGCATAGGAATGGCTTATCCCATTGGTCAAGCACCGTCCATGCACGCTTCTGATCTGGAACCGCGACATTATTCTCAAACGGAACGAAACTTGGAAAAACGCGCGCCCCAGCTTTATAACGGCTGTCCGGAAAGGGTGCATCATAAGCCGCAATTTCAGCCGCACTAAGCGCGCTTTGCGCCCCCATGTTGACGATCCTGCCAATCCGAAAAATTGGGCTCCACTTTGCAAAGGCGCGCCAAATGGCAAAAGCGCGCGGGGCCGGACCACCATCGGGCAGGCCGCCATTGGACAGCACGACGCCAGAAAACCGATCCGGCATTTCGGCGACAAGGCGCAGGCCGATCAACGATCCCCAATCCTGACAGACCAGTCGCATATTGGTAAGATCAAGCGCTTCGACCCATTGGCGCATCCACCCGACATGGCGGGCATAGCTATAATCAGTCTTTTTGGTCGGCTTGTCGGATTTGCCAAAGCCGATGAGATCGGGCGCGATCACGCGATAGCCAGCAGCGACCACCGGGCCAATCATGTGGCGATAGAGATAGCACCAGCTCGGCTCCCCATGCATCATCAACACAATCGGAGCGTCGCGGGGCCCCTCATCGATGTAATGGATGCGCAACGGCGTGCCGTCATCGGGATTGGCGATTTCAAGATAGTTCGGAGCAAAAGGAAAGTCGCTGATCTTGGAAAAGGCAGCATCTGGGGTTCGCAAGACTTTCATCGAATTCTCTCTCGCAATGATTTTAGTGGCATGAAGAATGCCATATTTTGTCTGCGCCGACAATGACCCGAATCAATAATAAACATTAGCCGGTTTCCCCAAGAATTTAGGGGCACTCAGATTCATATTATGGCATTCCAACTGCCGATTAATGACCATCCGAATCAATGCCCCAAATCTCAACCTTTGGGTCAATGTGGTTGTCCAACTTCGGCCGGAACGGCCAAGGCCCCGGGCCTCCGGGGATCTGCCGCGCCTAAGAAATAGCCATTTCCAATCATGATGGATTGCGCGCTTCCCATCGTCTCATCAGATGTAATGGGGTGGCCCATTTTCTTGAGAAGGTGCACCGTGTCGGGATTGAAATTGGGCTCAACCCGCAGATTGTCACTGGCGTCTTGAAAAATCCGCGGTTGATGTGTGGCTTCTTCAACATTCAAATTGAAATCAACGACATTGACGATGACCTGCATCACCGTATCGATGATGGTGCTGCCACCGGGCGTGCCGGTCACCAACCAAGGCTTTCCATCCTTCAACACCATGGTTGGCATCATCGTCGACAACATCCGCTTACCCGGCGCCATCGCGTTGGGCGGCGGCGGCAAACCATCGCGAAGCGCCTTGGCGGCGGCTTCATGCGAGAAGTTATTCATCTGATTATTGAGCAATATGCCCGTGCCCGCGATCATCACGCCAGAGCCGAAATCAGCGCCCAGCGTATATGTGGTGGACACGATATTGCCGTCAGCATCCGCGATAGAATAATGGGTTGTCGACGGGCTTTCAAATTTCAGAGGGTCTCCGCTGCCCAGTTTATTTGCTGATTTCGCCTTTTTGACATTGATCTGCTTGGCCCGCGATTGGGCATAGGCTTTGGAAATAAAGCCCTGAACTGGCGACGTCACAAAGTCCGTATCACCCAAAAAGCGATAACGATCCGCATAGCCCAGTTTCATCGCCTCTGCCATCAGATGCAAGCTTTGCGCCGAGCCAAGCCCGCTCGCCTTCAGGTCAAAATTCTCAACGATGTTGAGCATATTGAGCAAGGTCGCCCCCCCGGCACTTGCGGGCGGAGCTGTCACAATATCCAGCCCGCGATATGTCCCGCGTAAGGGCCGACGCTCAACCACGCGATAGGCGGCAAGATCCTCCATCGTGATCAGGCCGCCATTGGCCTTCATGTCGGCTACAATGCGTTCGGCAACGGGGCCTTTATAGAATCCATCGGCCTGCCGCTCG
>CAMAQU010000067.1 GCA_945860425.1 Sphingomonas paucimobilis | reverse complement strand
GGCAAAGGACGCGAAGAAGGCCAGGAACAGCCACGTCTGCGCCTCTACGGGGAAGTTATACTGCATCAACGACGGAATATCGGTGGTGCCCGCTTCGCGCGCCATCCACAGCATCGCGACGAGCATCAGCAAGGAGCCGAACAGCGTATAGAGGAAGAACTTATAGCTCGCCTTGATCCGGTCCGCCCCGCCCCAGATGCCGATTATGAGATACATGGGGATCAGGCCGGCTTCGAAGAAGATGTAGAACAGGAACATATCCTGCGCTGAAAAGACGCCGATCATCAGCGCCTCCATCAACAGGAAGGCCGCCATATACTCCGGGACGCGCTTTTCAATCGATGTCCAGCTGGCAAGAATGCAGATTGGCATCAGGAAGACCGACAGGACGATCAGCATCAAGGCAATGCCATCAACACCCAAGGCCCAAGAGAAGCGCCCAAAAATTGGGGCGTTCTCAACAAACTGCCATTGCGGGCCGCCCACGTCAAAGCCGTGCCATAGCGCAACACCAAGGCCAAATAGTCCCAAAGTTGTGCCAAGCGCCGCCCAACGCGCGGCCTGCGCATTGAGGAACAGCGTCAATATCGCCGCTGCGATCGGCAGCAGGATCATGGTCGAGAGAATGGGAAAGCTCATCGCGTCATCGCCCAAGTTGCAAGGCCCACGAGCCCAAGGAGCATCACGAAGGCATAGGAATAGAGATAGCCCGTCTGGAAGCGGACCGCGAGACGGCTGCCCTGAAGCACCACTTCCGCCGCACCATGCGGGCCGAACCGGTCAATCGTGCCTTCATCGCCCTTTTTCCAGAACAGGCGACCGAACCAGAAGGACGGCTTTACGAAGATCAGATTATAAAGCTCATCCCAATACCATTTGTTCAGCAGGAACCGATAAATGGCGGGGAAGGTCGCGGTGAAGCGCGCCGGGACGCTCGTGTCCTTAATATAGGCCCACCACGCCAGGGCGAGGCCCAGGATCATGACGATGGTCGCCGACAGCTTCACCAGCAAAGGCACCTCATGCATGGCGTGCATCAAATGCGTGTCAAAGGCGATGCTGCCCTGCCAAAACGCCACACCCTTTTCCGCATCCAAGAATGGCGTGTGCCAGACATAACCCGCAAAAATGGCGCCCATTGTGAGCACGATCAGCGGAACGAGCATCGGCAATGGGCTTTCATGCGGGTGATAGCCCAGCGTGCCATCATCCTCATCATGGGCGTGAGCATGATGGTCGTCATGGCCATGGCCATGGTCATGGGCTGCATGCTGAATATGTTCCGACTGAGACCAGCGCGGCTTGCCGAAGAAGGTCAGGAACATCAGACGCCAGCTGTAGAAGCTGGTTAGCAGCGCGGCGAACACGGCGACCGCAAAGGCAACCCCGCCGGCCTGTGTGCCGCTGGCAAAGGCCGCCTCAATAATGGCGTCCTTCGAATAAAATCCGGCAAAGCCAAACACGCCGATGACACCAACACCCGTAATGGCAAGCGTGCCCGCCATCATTGCCCAGAAGGTCAGCGGGATATGCTTTCGCAGGCCACCATAGTACCGCATGTCCTGCTCATGATGCATGGCATGGATCACCGAGCCTGCGCCCAAGAACAGCAGCGCCTTAAAGAAGGCGTGCGTGAACAAATGGAACATTGCCGCGCCATAAGCGCCGACGCCTGCGGCAAAGAACATATAGCCCAGCTGCGAACAGGTTGAATAGGCAATGACGCGCTTAATGTCGGTCTGCGTCGTACCCACCGTTGCCGCGAACAGCGCTGTGGCCGCCCCGACATAGGTGACCAAAGTGGTCGCGGTTTCCGAAAGTTCAAACAAAGGCGACAGGCGGCACACCATGAACACGCCTGCGGTCACCATGGTGGCGGCGTGGATGAGCGCGGAGACGGGCGTCGGCCCTTCCATGGCATCAGGAAGCCATGTGTGGAGGCCAAGCTGCGCCGATTTGCCCATCGCACCGATGAACAGCAAGATGCAGATCAGCGTGATCGTATCAATACGATAGCCAAGGAAACCAATGGTCGACCCGGCATAGGACGGCGCCACGCTGAGGATTTCGGGAATGGAGACGGTGCCAAACACCAGAAATGCGGCAAAGATACCGAGCGAAAAGCCAAAATCCCCCACGCGGTTGACGACAAACGCCTTGATGGCCGCGGCATTGGCACTGGGCTTATGATACCAAAAGCCGATCAGCAGGTAAGAAGCGAGACCCACCCCTTCCCAACCGAAGAACATTTGCACCAGACTGTCCGCCGTCACGAGCATCAACATCGCGAAAGTGAAGAGCGACAAATAGGCAAAGAAGCGTGGTTGGCTGGGGTCTTCAGACATATAGCCCCAGCTATAAAGATGGACGAGGCTGGAGACGCTGGTGACGACGACCAGCATGACCGCCGTCAGCGTATCGACGCGCAGCGACCATTGGACATCCAAATCACCAGACCGGATGAAGTCGAGCACGGGCACAACATGCGCGTCCGCGCCACCTGTCATGAACGAGATAAAGATCGGCCAGCTGAGCGCGCAGGAGAGGAAGAGCGCGGCTGTCGTCACGATTTTTGCCGCGACATTGCCAATCATCCGATTGCCAAGCCCCGCGACGATGGCCGCCAGCAGCGGCAGGAAAACGATAAGCTTAATGGTCTCCACGACGCTTAACCCTTCATCCGGTTGACATCATCAACCGCGATTGATCCGCGTCCGCGGAAATAAATGACGAGAATGGCAAGCCCAATCGCCGCTTCGCCCGCCGCCACCGTCAGCACGAACATGGCAAACACTTGGCCCACCAAATCACCCAGAAAGGCGCTGAAGGCGACAAGGTTGATATTCACCGACAGCAGGATGAGTTCAATCGCCATTAGGATGATGATGATGTTCTTGCGGTTGATGAAGATGCCCATCACCCCCATCACAAACAAAATCGCCGAGACAACCAGATAATGCTGAAGACCAATCATAGGTCTACCCCCTGCCCAATCGGCTGATTGATATTGCGGACCGCGTCTTGCGGACGGCGTTTCACCTGCTCAGAAATATTCTGCGGACGCACATCCCGACGCTCCCGATGGGTCAGCACAATCGCGCCGATCAGCGCAACGAGCAGAACCAGCCCTGCTGCTTCAAACACATAAAGATATTTGGAATAGATGAGCGCACCCATCGCCTCGATATTGCTGAGATCGGCAGAAATGGGGGCTGTCCGATTGGCGAGTTCAATCGCGCCCGCGCTCCAAGCGCCCGTCGCGATGATGAGTTCCCCCGCCAAAATAAGCGCGATGAGCAGCCCAAAAAAGCCATAGCGAACAAAGCCGCTGCGCAGTTCTGCAAAATCAATGTCGAGCATCATGACGACGAAGAGGAAAAGAACCGCAACTGCACCCACATAAACAATGACAAGCAGCATCGCGATAAATTCTGCCCCGACCAGCACCATCAGACCTGCGGCGTTGAAGAAGGCCAGGATCAGCCACAGCACGCTATGCACCGGGTTGCGCGACAAAATAGTCAACGCACCCGACAGGATGACGACAGCTGCGAACAGGTAAAAGGCGAACGTCTGGATCATGGTCTCCCCCTTTTACCGATCAACGATAGGGCGCATCGGCAGCGATATTCGCCGCGATTGCGCGTTCCCAGCGATCTCCATTCGCAAGCAGCTTTGCCTTGTCATACAAAAGCTCCTCGCGGGTTTCGGTCGCATATTCAAAATTCGGCCCCTCGACCACGGCATCCACCGGGCAGGCTTCCTGACAAAAACCGCAATAAATGCACTTGGTCATGTCAATGTCATAGCGCGTCGTGCGGCGGCTGCCGTCATCGCGCGGCTCTGCCTCAATGGTGATGGCTTGCGCCGGACACACCGCCTCGCACAGCTTGCACGCGATGCAGCGTTCTTCGCCATTGGGATAGCGACGCAGCGCATGCTCCCCGCGAAACCGCGGGCTGAGCGGGTTGCGCTCATAGGGATAGTTGATCGTCGCCTTGGGCTTGAAGAAATACTTCAAGGTCAGCCAGTGCGCCTTCACAAACTCCCAGAGCGTGAAGGTCTTGATGAAGTGAGCAATCGCACTCATGCGCCATACCTTGTCAGCATCAGATAACCCGAAACGAGAAAGACCCAGATCAATGAGATGGGCAGGAAGATTTTCCAGCCCAGACGCATCAGCTGATCATAGCGGAAGCGCGGCACAGTGGCCTTGATCCAAGAGAAGATGAAGAAGAAGATGAGGATCTTCGCGAAAAACCAGATGATACCTGGCACGGCATAAAGCGGGGCCCAATCAATCGGGGGCAGCCAGCCGCCCCAGAACAGGATCGCGTTCAGCGCGCACATCAGGATGACATTGGCATATTCACCCAGCCAGAAGAGCGCGAAGCTCATCGACGAATATTCGGTCTGATAGCCAGCCACCAATTCCGATTCCGCTTCTGTCAGATCAAAGGGCGCACGCGCCGTTTCCGCCAGAGCTGAAATCAAGAAGACAATGGCCATTGGGAAGAGCAACGGGTTGAACCCAAAGCCATTTAAAAGCCCAAAAACATGCGCCTTTTGCGCCAGAACGATTGTCGACAGATTGAAGGAATCTGCCCAGAGAACGACCGAAATCAGCACAAAACCGATCGACACTTCATAGGACACCATTTGGGCGGCGGCCCGAAGGGCTGAGTAAAAGGGATATTTGGAGTTGGAGGCCCAACCCGAAATAATCACCCCATAAACCCCCAGAGATGACGCCGCGAGCAGGTAAAGCAGGCCGACGTTAATGTCCGCCAGCACCATGCCCGGCCCAAAGGGGATGACCGCCCAGACGATCAGGGCCACCGTAAAGGTGATGATGGGCGCAAGCAAAAACAGACCGCGATTGGCAGCCGACGGAATGATTGTTTCTTGCAGCATGACCTTCAGGCCATCGGCAAAAGACTGAAGCAGGCCCAGCGGGCCGACGACGTTCGGGCCACGGCGCAGCGCCATAGCGGCCCAAATCTTACGATCCGCATAAATGATCATGGCAACGGCCAGCATCAGCGGCAGTGCGATCATCAGGATCAGGACGGTGGTGGCCAAGAACCAGCCAAATGCCTCACCGCCCCAGGATTGGAACCATTGGGTAAAGGTCATTCTGCGGCCTCCAGCCATTCTTCCCCTTTGACCAGTTCGCTTGAGCAGCGCTGCATCGTTTCAGAGGCGCGGCAAATCGCGTTGGTCAGGTAGAAATCCTTGATTGGATAATCGGCAATGTCGGCCACTGCCTTTTCCGGCAGTGCCGGGACATCCCAGCCATAATCAGCAAGCCCTTCACGGCCAAGTGCTGGAACCGCCTTGGCCATTGCAGCACGCAGGTCATCAAAGCTGTCAAACGGCAGAACCTTGCCCGTCAGATCAGACAAAGCCCGGAAGATTGACCAATCCTCACGCGCATCGCCCGGTGCGAACACGGCACGATCGGCCTGTTGCACCCGGCCTTCCAGATTGACGTAAGTGCCCGCCTTTTCGGTATAGGCAGCGCCCGGCAAAATCACATCCGCCGCGTGCGCGCCAGCATCGCCATGATGGCCGACATAGACTTTAAAGCTATCGAAAAAGAGGCTGTAATCCACCTCATCCGCGCCGAGGAAGAAGGCCAGTTTCGGCTTCTTCGCGGCCAAAGCCTTGATCCCGCCATCATAGGCATAGCCGAGCATTAAGCCCCCCATACGCGCGGCGGCAAAATGGAGGACGTTAAAGCCATTCCAGCCATCCCGGACGAGCTTAAACTTTTTGGCAAAGGCCAGAGCCGCGCCATGTGCGCCTTCATAGCGCAGTGCGCCGCCACCAACGATGATGACCGGGCGTTGTGCCGCCTTAAAGGCATCGCTGACATGCTTGGGCAGCTTGCCAAGCAGGCCAAGATTAGCGCCAAGGAATTCCGCCTTATAGGTCAGGTCGGTTTCTGGCCCGATGGCAAAGACCTTCGCGCCCTTTTTCCGGACGGCCTTTTGGATGCGGGTGTTGACCAACGGCGCCTCACGGCGCGTATCGGACCCGACGAGCAAAATGACATCAGCATTCTCAACATTGGCAATGCCCGTGTTGAAATTCACCGCCGCCAAGCTGGAGGTGTCATAGGCAAGGCCCGTCTGGCGGCCTTCGAGCATGGAGCCGCCCAGCGACTTCACAAGCTGGCGCGCAGCAAACATGGTTTCACAATCGACCTGATCGCCCGCAATGGCCGCGACCGATTTTCCGGCCTTCGCCGCTGCATCAGCAACAGCCTTCAGCGCGTCGGCCCAATCCACGGCAACCAGCTTGCCATTTTGGCGCACATAGGGCCGATCCAACCGACGCTGGGTCAGGCCGTCCACCGCATGGCGGGTTTTGTCGCTGGCCCACTCCTCATTCACATCTTCATTGATGCGCGGAAGGGCGCGCAGCACCTGCCGCCCACGGCTGTCGAGGCGGATATTGGTGCCAACGGCGTCCATCACGTCAATGGCCGCCGTCTTCTTCAGCTCCCAAGGGCGCGCAATAAAGGCATAGGGCTTGGACGTCAGCGCGCCGACCGGGCACAGGTCAACCACATTGCCCGAAAGTTCACTTGTCACCGCATGCTCAAGATAGCTGGTGATTTGCATATTCTCGCCGCGATAAATCGCGCCGATTTCCTCAACACCCGCCACTTCTTCGGCAAAACGGACGCAACGTGTGCACTGAATGCAGCGCGTCATCGTCGTTTTGACGATGGGGCCCATATATTTTTCGGTGACCGCGCGCTTATTCTCATCATAGCGCGACCCGCCCCGGCCATATGCCACAGACTGGTCTTGCAAGTCACATTCGCCACCCTGATCGCAAATCGGGCAATCGAGCGGGTGGTTGATCAGGAGGAACTCCATCACCCCTTCGCGTGCCTTTTTGACCATCGGGCTGTCGGTGCGGATCACCTGACCTTCGCTCGCGGGGAGCGCGCAAGACGCCTGCGGTTTGGGCGGGCCGGGCGATACTTCGACCAGACACATGCGGCAATTGCCCGCAATGCTGAGCCGCTCATGATAGCAGAAACGCGGGATTTCCTTGCCCGCAAGCTCACAGGCCTGCAGGACAGTCGCGCCTGCGGGAACTTCGAGTTCGGTGCCGTCTACGGTAACTTTAGGCATGGTTACTCCGCCGCCTCCAGCATTTCGCCACCATTGCGTTCGGCAATGCGACGTTCAATTTCAGGACGGAAGTGACGGATCAGACCTTGAATGGGCCAAGCCGCTGCATCGCCCAGCGCACAGATGGTGTGGCCTTCAACCTGCTTGGTCACTTCAAACAAGGTGTCGATTTCGGACACATCAGCCTTGCCTTCGCGCAACCGCTCCATCACACGCCACATCCAGCCCGTGCCTTCGCGGCATGGGGTGCATTGGCCGCAGCTTTCATGCTTGTAGAAATAGCTGAGCCGCGAAATGGCGCGGACGATATCGGTCGATTTGTCCATGACAATGACTGCCGCCGTGCCAAGGCCAGAGCCGAGCGCCTTCAGGCCATCAAAATCCATTGGCGCGTCCATGATTTCCTTGGCCGGAACCAAAGGTACAGACGAGCCACCCGGAATAACGGCAAGGAGATTGTCCCAGCCGCCGCGAATGCCGCCTGCATGCTTTTCAATCAGCTCGCGGAAGGGAATGCTCATCGCTTCTTCCACGGTGCACGGCTTGTTTACATGGCCCGAAATCTGGAACAGCTTGGTTCCAGCATTATTCTCACGGCCAAAGCCCTTGAACCAATCCGCGCCACGGCGAAGGATCGTTGGCGTGACGGCGATGGATTCCACATTATTGACCGTTGTTGGGCAACCATAAAGGCCCGCACCCGCCGGGAAAGGCGGCTTCAGGCGCGGCTGGCCCTTTTTGCCCTCAAGGCTTTCGATCATCGCGGTTTCTTCGCCGCAAATGTACGCGCCTGCGCCACGATGGACGAACACGTCGAAATCATAGCCAGACTTGCAGGCATTTTTGCCGATCAGACCGGCCGCGTACGCTTCGGCAACGGCAGCCTCCAGCACCTTGGCCTC
>CAMAQU010000066.1 GCA_945860425.1 Sphingomonas paucimobilis | reverse complement strand
ACCGAGGCATCGCTCGCCGCAACACGGCCAATCAGGCCCCGCAACGCCCGGATCGCTGCACTTTCTCCAATAAGGGGCAAAGGCCCATAACGGAGCAGCGCACGACGATCTGTTCTGGCCATTGGCTCCCCCCAACATGTGATGGTTTTGGGGAAGGCTGTCGCAAGACCGCCCGTCGAGCCAGAGAAACTTGGCCCATTTTCGTCTAACTTTTGTAAGAATGCGCCATTTCGGGCCGTTCCCCTCCCCCCGAGAGGAACGGCCCTGCGGCTGCCCTAGAAAAGGGCGGCCTTAACTGGTTAAGACCCTGTCCAATTGGGCGCGCGCTTTTGCGCAAAAGCGGCCGCCCCTTCGCGCGCGTCATTCGATGTGAAGACAGCGGCCGTCAGCTCATATTGCTTGGCCCATTGGTCTGCCTGAGACCAATCTTGCTGTTCGCGGATCACCTGTTTGGAGGCGGCAACGGCCAAGGGGCCATTGGCGCTGATCGCCTGAGCCAGTTCCAGCGCGCCATCCAGCGCAACACCCGGCACAATGCGGTTGATCAGGCCCATTTCATAGGCGCGGGCCGCGCTGATAAAATCACCCGTCAGGGCCAATTCCATCGCAAGGCGCTGCGGAATTTGGCGGGGCAGGCGGACCAGTCCACCGGCAGCAGCAGCCAGACCACGCTTCACCTCTGGAATGCCAAATTTTGAATCGACATTCGCCACGATCATGTCGCAGGCAAGGGCAATTTCAAAGCCCCCGGCCAGCGCATAGCCATCCACAGCCGCGATCAAAGGCTTGCGCGGCGGTGCTTCGGTCAGCCCGGCAAATCCCCGGCCCGGAATATGCGGCCGCTCCCCAGCCAGAAATCCCTTCAGGTCCATGCCGGAGCAAAAGGTGCCACCCGCCCCTGTGATAATGCCAACGCGCAGATCATTGTCCGAATCGAGCCGATCCATGGCCGCTGCCACACCTTCGGCCAGCGCCTTATTGGCGGCATTTTTGGCCTCTGGACGGTTGAGCGTCACAATCAGGACGTTTCCACGCACCTCTGTCAGGACGGCGTCGGTCATTACAGGCTTCCTCTCACATCTTGCCGGACCACAGCGCCGACATTTGGTTTAGCTAAAAGAAAATCGCCCCGCAAAGCAAGCCCCCGTGCCAACTTACCGCGAGTTCATTTGACCCTTTTGATCCAGACGGGTCACTGGCCGATAGTCTCACGAGAAAGGCCGTGCCGCATGAACAGCCAAAGCCAAGCGCAGGAACGCTATTTTGGCCATGCCCGGCGCGAAATTGCCCCTTTATTGCCCGATCACGCCCAACGCGTGCTGGAAATTGGGTGCAGCAGTGGGGCGACTCTGGCTTGGCTGCGGGATCGCTGGCCCCATGCCGAGATGCTGGGGGTGGATGGTCATGCCCCGCCCGCCCCCGTCATCCGCGCCCGTGCAGCACGGGCCGTGATCCACGATCTGGAAACCCCCCTGCCCGATCTGGGGACATTCGATCTGATCCTTGCGCCAAATATGATCGTCTATCATCCGGCCCGCACCGACATGGCGGACATGGCGGCCAAATGGCGACGGCAGACGGCGCATGATCTGGCCGATCATCAGCGAACGGGCCGAAGCGATCTGATCTGGCTGGCGCGCATGGCCGCCCTTATGGGAATCACGCCTGTCCACGCCTTGCGCATATTGGCCAGCCCGCGTGTTCATGGCCTTGCGTCCCGGCTGCGTGGCGTCGCCTGTCTTGCCCATATTCGCCGCCTGCGCGTGCGTGAAATGTGGCACCAATGGGCCGACCCGGCCCATGAAGGCGCCACAGGCTGGAACCGGGGCGCATAAAGAGGGGGCTTGCACCTGCGCGCGGGCAGATTAGAGCCGGTTCATGGCCGATACGCTTTCCATTGCCACTTGGAACATTAACTCGGTGCGTTTTCGCGCGCCCATTGTTGAGCGATTCCTGACCGACCACGCGCCAGATATTCTGTGCCTGCAAGAAACCAAAGCCGTGAACGATGTGTTCCCGGCGGAGATGTTTCACCGGCTCGGTTATCGGCATATCGTGTTGCATGGTCAGCCCATGCATCATGGCGTCGCCACCATTTCGCGCATCCCCATTGCTGAAGACACGCGCCATGACTGGCAAGATAATGGCGAGGCCCGCCATGTCGGTGTGCGCCTGCCCAATGGCTGGCGGCTTGAAAATGTCTATGTGCCCGCCGGCGGCGATGTGCCGGACCGAGAGGCCAACCCCAAATTTGGGCAGAAGCTTGATTTTCTGGACCGCATGACCCGCTGGTCAGCGTCGCTCAATGATCCGACAATTTTGGTGGGGGATTTCAACATTGCCCCGCTTGAAAGCGATGTGTGGAGCCACAAGCAATTGCTGGATGTGGTGAGCCACACGGCGATTGAGATTGACGCCTTAAACGCCCTTCAGAACAGCCATGACTGGGTCGATCTGGGCCGCCACTTTATCCCCGCGCCGCAGCGGCTCTACACCTGGTGGAGCTATCGGGCGAAGGATTGGACGGTGGGCGACAGGGGCCGTCGGCTCGACCATATGTGGGCCTCGCCAGCTGTGGCGGCGGCGGCGCTTGCGCACCATGTACACGAGCCCTGCCGAAGTTGGGAAAAGCCATCTGACCATGTGCCCTTGGTGACGGAGTTTCGCATTTGAACCCGGCCCAAGACGCAGCCCGCGCCGTCGATGCGCTGCGGCGCGGCTGGCCCGTGACGCTGGACGGCGCGCTCTCCCTGCTGGCTGTCGAAACGGCAGATGAGGAAAGCCTCGCCGCCTTCGATCCCGATCACAGCGCCGACATCCTCATTTCGGCGGGCCGGGCCTCGACATTGAAACTCGCCAATCAGCGGGAGGCTGCCGCACCCGACGCGCCGGTCATGGTCGCGCGCGACCGCTGGCTTGATCTCGCAACGGCCACAGCACTGGCCGATCCCGCGCTTGATCTTGCAACGCCGATGAAAGGCCCGTTTCAGGCGATCCCCGTCCACACGCCTAACAGTGCGGCGGCCGCCCTTATCCTTGCGCGCCACGCGGGGCTCCTCCCGGCCTTTTTTGTGGTGAAGGGTTCAGTCGCGGGCGCGACGACGCTGTCACACGACGCAGTTCACGCCTATGAATCGTCTGATCGCTTGCGCATCGTGTCGCGCGCGCGGCTTCCCGTCGAAGCGGCCGAGCAAGCAGAGATAATTGCCTTCCGCACACCAGAGGCGGGGCTGGAGCATGTCGCCTTGATGATCGGCAGCCCCAATGGCCACCCGCCGCTCGTCCGGCTGCACAGCGAATGCCTGACCGGCGATGTTTTGGGCAGCCTGAAGTGCGATTGCGGGCCACAATTGCAGGCCGCCCTGCGCCTGATGGCCGAGCATGGATGGGGCATTCTTCTCTATCTGCGGCAGGAAGGTCGTGGCATCGGCCTGATCAACAAGCTGCGGGCCTATGCCTTACAGGATCAGGGATTTGATACGGTAGATGCCAATACCCGGCTGGGCTTTGCCATTGATGCCCGTGACTTTTCCGTTGCGGCGCGCATGCTGACGCTCTTGGGGCAAGACAAAATCCGCCTCTTGACCAACAACCCCGAAAAGGTCGGGCGGCTTCAGGCCGAAGGGATAGAGGTGGTGGAACGCGTGCCGCACAAGCTGCCGCCCAATCCGCACAATGCCCGCTATCTTGAGACCAAGCGCGACCGAACGGGCCACGCGCTGTAATCCTTCTCCGCCTGCGGTGGATAATAGTTCGCGCAGAGACGCAGAGGACGCAAATTGCCTCGGCTGTTCTCTGCGCTATTTGCGTCTCTGCGCGCAACCAAAGCCCTTTGACCGATCAGCCAAACAGGATTTTTGTAACCTCGTCAAAGCTATGGGCAATGGCCTGAACGCCCTTGTCCATCAGCAACTGGTCATGCCCGTCATGGCAATGCCGTCCCGCCGCCAGACCAATGACAAAAGCACCAGAGGCGACAGCGCCAATGGCCCCCACGGGTGAGTCCTCAAGGATGGCGACCCGGCGGATATCCACGCCCAATTCTTGCGCTGCATGAAGGTAAATGTCGGGCGCAGGCTTGCCGCGTGTCACATGTTCCTTGCCGGAATAAATGTGCGGCGCAAAATTATCTTCCAAACCCAAATGCGCCAAATGCGTCTTGATCCAATGGGTTGAGCTGGAAGAGGCGATGGCGCGCGGCAGAGTGGCGGGCAAGGTTTCGACGAAGCGGATCGCTCCGTCCACCGCCTCTATGCCTTCGCGCATCACGCGATCATCCTCGGCCTGCCGCGCCTTGAAAAAGGCATCGGGCACCTCTCCGCCAATCCAGCGCGCGACCGCTGCATAAAAATTATCGCCCGACAGGCCCACAAATTGTGTGACGGCATCTTGCACCGTTGTTTCATGGCCCAGTTCGGTCAGAAGGTCGGCAAGGTGACGATTGCCGATAAATTCGCTCTCGAGCAGGACCCCATCAAAGTCGAAAATCAACGCATCGAAGGTCATGCGCGCGCTCCAAATAGGGCCGTGCCAATGCGGATCTGCGTGGCCCCCAGCATGATGGCCGCTTCATAATCACCCGACATGCCCATGCTAAGTTCAGATAGGCCAAGCGCCTTGGCGATTTTGGCAAGCAGGGCAAAATAGGGGGCAGCTTCCGTGTCGGCTGGTGGCACGGCCATGAGGCCCACAACGTCCAGCCCAGCCGCGCGCGCTTGGGCCAACATCTCAGGCACCTCAACCGCGGCACATCCGCCTTTTTGCGCCTCTTCCCCAATATTGACCTGCAGGAAATAGCGGGGCCGTTGCCCCATCTTCTCCTGCGCCCGGCCAAGCGCGGTGATGAGCGAGGGGCGGTCAACCGAATGAATGACATCAAAAAGGCGCACCGCCTCTTCGGCTTTGTTCGATTGCAACTGGCCAACAAGATGCAGCTCAATGCCCGGTGTTTCGGCCATCAGCTCTGGCCATTTGCTCTGCGCTTCCTGCACTCGATTTTCGCCAAAGACACGCTGGCCCGCCGAAATTAGCGGGCGGATCGCCTCGGCGCTCTGCGTCTTAGACACGGCCACCAGCGTCACCGCCTCTGGCGCGCGACCCGCGATTTTGCAGGCGCGGGCCATGTCGTGATGAACGGCGTTCAGCCGATGCTTTGCGTCCTCAGTCATGCCGCGGCTATAGAGGTGTGGATGCCGAAGCGCCACCACCCCTTGCCCCCCATATGGTTCATGACCGACGAACGTCTGGGCGACGACCTATGGCCCGCGCTCGCCGCACTTCCCAAGGGAAAGGCGGGCATTATCTTTCGCCATTATGCAACCCCCGATCCGCAACGCCGGGCGCTGTTTGAGGCGGTGCGCCGGATAGCCCGGGCCCGGCGACTGATGCTGATCTTGGCAGACACGCCCCGGCGCGCGCGTGGTTGGCGGGCCGAGGGCAGCCATGGCCGCCATGTCGGAGCCTTGACCGCCCCGGTGCATAATGTGCCAGAGGTGCGGGCGGCCGAACGCGCGAGCGCGCAGCTACTGTTTTTATCCCCGTTGTTTGCGACGCGCAGTCACGCGGGAGCACGGCCGCTGGGTCGGGTGCGTTTTGGCCTGATCGCCCAGCAGTCCCGCCGCCCGATCATCGCGCTGGGCGGCATGACAGGCGCGCGCTTTGCCCGGCTTCAATCCTCGAACCTTTATGGATGGGCTGCGATCGACGGGCTGGCCCCGCCGCAGCGTCAGAAGCGGAAGGCCGTGCCCAGATAGACAGCTTGGCTGTCGCGGCGATTATCCTTCAGCGGCTCCAACCGTTCGCGCTGAGATTTATAGCGGACGCCCGCCGTCACATCGATATTGCGCGTCAGGCGGTACGACCCGCCGACATCGAGCGCGACGCTCTCACTCGAATCAACAATGCGCGGGGCCGTGCCCACCGGACGCTCTGCCGCGACCTGAAGCCGCGTTGACCAGCGCTTCGCCGTATAGCTCAGGCCGAGATCTGCGGCCTGCCGACGACCGCCGACGAGACCAAGATTGGCTTCCCCCATATCGCCAGAGACAGCAAAGCGCCGCCAGCCAACCGACGCGCCCAAATTATAGGCCAAGGGGGCAATGGTCGCGAGCGTGCCCGCACTGGCAGGCCGATCTGTGCTGGGCAGAGACTGGGTTGAGCGCGCGCGCACCGCAACCGTGACCTTACGATTCGTCTTCGCCGCCGAGGCCGGCGTGAAGCGGAAGCCAGATGTCATGGTGGTGCTGCGCGCAAATGCCATGGCGAGACGCGGGTCGGCAGATGCCGGTGTGAAATTACCCAGCGCCCGACCAACCGTTGCTGGCTTCGCCGACCCGGGACGCGCGGCCGCAAAAGTCGCAGACGACGCAATCAGGCTCAGCGCTGCGGCCAAAGCCACAGGTCCCAAAGTCCAAAATGATGCGCGAGTCGTCATAGGGTCTCCATGACACAAAGCCGAATCAAGCTATAGCTTTATGTCAATAAATCACGCTCTTGGTGATAAATTGTTTCGCGCCTGTTGCATCTCCTCAACAGGCGCGTGCTCTGCTCCCTTGCAGAGAGGGGATATGGGCCTATAACGCCGCTCATCTTCATAATTTTCTTTGACGAGGAATTGCATGCGTCGTCCCCTCACCGCCATTTTTGCTCTGTCGCTTTTGGCGACCCTTCCTGCCTGCAGCATGCTGGGCATTGGCGGTGGCAAGGCAAAGGCCAAGCAACAGACCGATCAAGCGGCGTCGCGCGTCACCACAATCGGTGTGAATGCCTATCTCTGGCGCGCATCGCTCGACACCCTATCCTTCATGCCGCTGGTTCAGGCGGATGCCACAGGCGGCGTCATTCTGACCGACTGGTATAGCAACCCCGATAATATGGGGGAGCGGATGAAGCTGACGGTCAGCATTTTGGATCAGGATCTGCGCGCCGATGCCTTGCGCGTCGCGGCCAGCCGTCAGGTGAACCAAAATGGCAATTGGGTTGACGCGCCTGTGCAAGCAGCGACCGTCCAGAAGCTCGAAGAAATCATCCTGACCAAAGCACGGGACTTGCGCCGCGCGGCCATCGCAGGCTGAACCCGCGCGCTTTTCGGCTTGGGCCGCAGTGTGAGCGAAGCGGCCCCGCTTTAACGCAACCCAGTGATGAAGAAGATGCGGAGCTGACACGCCTATGACGACGCGTTTCAACCCTTTTAAGGCTGATGGCCTTTGGCAAAAAGCCTGGGATGATGCGGGCATCTTTACCGCGCCTGCCGCAAGCGACCCACGCCCAAAATCCTATGTGTTGGAGATGTTCCCCTATCCCTCTGGACGCATCCATATGGGCCATGTCCGCAACTATACGATGGGCGATGTGCTGGCCCGGTATAAGGCAATGACGGGCCATGCCGTGCTCCACCCAATGGGGTGGGACAGTTTTGGCATGCCTGCTGAAAATGCGGCGATGGAAAAAAAGGTGCATCCCGGCGATTGGACACGATCCAATATTGCGGCGATGAAAAAGCAGTTGGAGCGGCTCGGCCTTGCCATTGACTGGAGCCGCGAGCTGTCCACCTGTGAGCCGGATTATTATGGGCAGGAACAGGCTCTGTTCCTTGATTTCTACAAATCGGGCCTCGTCTATCGCAAGGAATCAACGGTCAATTGGGATCCGGTCGATATGACCGTGCTTGCCAATGAACAGGTGATTGATGGGCGCGGCTGGCGCTCTGGCGCGCTGGTTGAAAAGAAAAAGCTCAATCAATGGTTCCTGAAAATCACCGATTTTGCCGATGAGTTGCTCGATGGGCTGAAATCGCTCGATCAATGGCCGGACAAGGTTCGGCTGATGCAGGAAAACTGGATTGGCAAATCCAAGGGCCTGAACCTCAGCTTCAATCTGGTCGGCACGCATGACGCAATCGACGTGTTCACCACCCGGCCCGATACGTTATTTGGCGCAAGCTTTGTCGCGATTGCCGCCGACCATCCGCTGGCCGCCGCCCTCGCTGAAAATGCGCCGCACCTGAAAGATTTTATCGAAGATTGCCGCCGGGGCGGGACGACTGCTGCCGAAATTGAAACGGCGGAGAAAAAAGGGTTCAACACTGGCCTATCGGTCGAACATCCGCTGGATCCCAGTTGGCATCTGCCCGTCTATGTCGCCAATTTTG
>CAMAQU010000065.1 GCA_945860425.1 Sphingomonas paucimobilis | reverse complement strand
ATGCCGGCCTGTTTGGCCTGAAGAATGTGCCGGAAGAAGCCATCGAGCCCTTCTGCATCATCGAAGGCCCGCGGATCCTGTTCCCGTTCGCCCGCCGCATCATCGCGGACGCCGTGCGCGATGGCGGCTTCCCGCCGCTGATGCTCGACCCAATTGATTTCGGCGCGCTGTTTATGCAGCAGGCGGAATTGGCAGCGCAGCAGGCGGACGCCGGCCAGAGCGCTGAGGGCAACGCCTAAACATCGTGAAACTCGGCAAAGCCATTGGCACAATCGGGAGCCTAACTCTCGTCAGCCGCGTGCTGGGCTTTGCACGAGAAATGGTCATGGCGCGCGTGCTGGGCGCAAATATGTTTGCCGATGCGTTTCTGGTCGCCTTTCGCCTGCCCAACACATTTCGGCGCTTTTTTGGCGAAGGCGCGTTTTCGGCAGGGTTCGTGCCCCTCTTCAGCCAACGCTATCATGGCGAAGGCGGCATTGACGAAGCCCGGCGCTTTTCAGAAGAAGTGCTGGCGATTTTCCTGCCCGCTTTGCTGGTCTTCACCCTCATCGGCCAAATTGCGATGCCCGCCCTTGTCTGGCTTTTGGCCTCTGGCTTTGCTGGCGATGCAGAGAAGTTTGATCTGACAATTTGGCTCTCGCGCCTGACCTTCCCCTATTTGATGCTGATCAGTTTGGTGTCGCTGTTTTCCGGCGTGCTCAACTCGATGCATCGGTTTGCCGCCGCGGCTTTCGCCCCTGCCCTGCTGAACCTCGCCATGTTGGTCGCCTTGCTGCTGGTGCGCGAAGGTGGCCCAAAAACCGCCGAGGCACTGTCCATTGCCGTCGTCATCGGCGGCATTGTCCAACTGGGCTTGGTCTGGTGGTCCGCCCGTAGGGCAGGCATTTCCCTCAAGCTGCGCCGCCCGCGCATAACGCCCGGCGTGCGGCAGTTCTTTAAGGTGGTCATCCCGGCGACATTTGCAGCTGGCGTCTATCAAATCAGCATTTTGATCGACACCCAATTTGTCAGCTATCTTGCCGAAGGCTCCATGGCGCATTTGAATTATGCGGACCGGCTCAATCAGCTGCCGCTCGGCATTATTGGGACGGCTTTGGGCACGGCCATTCTGCCCTCGATCAGCAAATATGTCGATCAAGGCAATCCGCAAGAAGCCGAACGCATTCAAAATCAAGCCATTGATATTGGCATGCTCCTGACCTTGCCTGCCGCCATTGCATTTGCGGCAGCGGGCGTCCCATTGGTCACCGCCCTTTTCCGCGGAGGCGAATTTACGGCGGAAGATGCTGTTGTTACGGGCACAACGCTTGCCATCATCGCACTCGGCCTTCCGGCCTATGTGCTGGTCAAGGTCTTCACGCCCGGCTTTTTCGCGCGTGAGGATACGAAAACACCCCTGCGGATCGCTCTTTGGGTGCTGGCTGCGAACATCGCGATGAACTTTGCGCTCGTGCCCTTTTATGGCCTTTATGGGCTGGCCATTGCCCTTATGTTGACGGCCTGGCTCAACTGCGCCCTGCTCTATATCACGCTCAATCGACGCGGGCATTTCAGTCTTTCGCCCGAGGTCCTTCGGCGGGTCAGCCGCCAGATCCTAGCTGGGCTGGCCATGGGCGCGACGCTTTATGGGGTCAATCTTGGCCTTGGCCCGATGTTTGATGGCTCGGCGCTGGACCGCATGATCGCGCTAAGCATTTTGGTAGGGTCCGGCGGTTTGGTCTATTTCGGCTTGGGCTGGATGATTGGCGCAATGGATCGGGAGAGCATTCTCATTTTGCTCCGGCGCAAAAAGCCGGCCGATGAAACGGCAGACTAATACCCCCTTGCGCAACAGCGACTGACAGGGCATCCGCCCGGTCGTCCAAAGACACAGCGATCGGGCGAGTCCAACCGTCCGATAGAAGGAAGATGAAGATGCGCGTCGTTTCCGGTATTCAGCCCACGGGCAGCCTGCACCTTGGCAATTATCTGGGCGCGATCCGCAACTGGGTCCAGATGCAGGACGATGTCGCAGGCGATTGCCTCTATTTCCTGGCCGACCTCCACGCGATCAGCCTGCCCCACAACCCAGCCGAGCTTGCCTCTAACACGCGTGAAATGGCCGCTGCCTTGGTCGCATGCGGCATCGATACGGATCGATCGATCCTGTTCAATCAAGCCCGCGTGCCCGCCCATGCAGAGCTGCAATGGCTGCTCAATGGCACCGCGCGTATGGGATGGCTGAACCGCATGACGCAGTTCAAAGACAAATCGGGCAAAAACCGCGAGGGTGCCTCCATCGCGCTCTTCACCTATCCCGTCCTCCAAGCTGCAGATGTTCTGCTCTATCAGGCAACACATGTGCCCGTCGGTGATGACCAGAAACAGCATCTGGAGCTGGCGCGCGACATTGCGCAAAAGTTCAACAATGACTTTGCCTCAGAAGACGCGCCAATCTTCACTCTGCCAGAGCCGATCATTCCCAAAAGCGGTGCGGCTCGTATCATGAGCCTGCGCGATGGCTCGGCCAAAATGTCCAAGTCCGACCCGTCGGATATGAGCCGCATCAACCTGACCGATGATGCCGACATGATCCTGCAAAAGATACGCAAGGCAAAGACCGACCCTGCGCCCTTACCTCTGCTGGAAAAGGACCTTGAAGGCCGCCCAGAGGCGCAAAATCTTGTCGGTATTTATGCCAGCCTAACCGGGGACAGCGTGCAGGCCGTTCTTACGCGTTTTGAGGGACAGGGCTTTGGCGCATTTAAGCCCGCTTTGGCAGAAGTGCTGATCGAGACACTCAAGCCGATATCCGACCGCTTTAACGCCCTGCGTGCCGATACAGCGGCGCTGGACGCCATTTTGATTAAGGGGGCCGAACGGGCAGCAACCCTTGCCACCCCGACGCTGGCGGCGGCCTATAAAGCTTTGGGATTGCAACGTTGATCCGTTCAACCGCCATTCAGCACAACTCATAGATTTTGATCGAGCATAATGCCCGCTGGTGGGTTGAGTCGTTCAAGGGATGAAAAACATGTCGACCATATCAACGGTTTTAAAAGCAGTAGCGCCTCTCGCCTTATTGGCGCTCGCAGGGTGCGCGCAAAGTTTTAATGCAAAAGTCAGCCGGTTTCAGCAAATGCCCGCTGCAGAAGGGCAAAGCTTCAGCATTCGTGCCGCCGATCCAGCTCTTGAAGGCGGGCTGGAATTTGGCAGCTATGCAAAGCTAGTGTCCGGCAAGCTTACAGCGCTTGGCTTCCGCCCTGCCGAATCCGGAGAAGCAGCGAACCTTGTCGTGCAAATGCGCTACAGCGTTGACGCAGGGCGGGAAAAAATGCGCAGCGCGCCAAGCTCAAATTTCGGCCGCTGCTTCGGCTATTTTGACCCTTGGTGTGGGGCTTGGGGCAGACCCTATCGCGGGCAACGATTTGGCTATTATCCGGGATTTTATGATCCCTTTCTCTTTGGCCCCGGCGGCTTTCGCGACGAAATTGAAAGCTATACCGTTTACACCAGCCAGCTAGAGGTGAAGATTGAGCGGGCCGGAACGGCTGAGCGTGTTTTTGAAGGCAAGGCGCAAGCCCAATCGCTCAACAATGATCTGACCTATTTGGTACCCAATTTGGTCGAAGCTATGTTCACCGGATTTCCCGGAAATACAGGCGAAACCGTGAAGATCACCGTGCCCCCGCCCCCGAAAAAGGCAAAAGCGCGCTAAGGTAGAAATCTGGCCCGCCCGATTCTTCGGCGCGGGCCATTTTCTGGGTTAGTCGAGATTGGGCCGCAACCAGCGCGTGGCCGTCTCCAGATCAACGCCGCGCCGTTGCGCATAATCTTCCAGCTGATCCTGCCCAATGCGAGCAACGCCAAAATACTCACTGTCTGGATGGCCAAAGTAAAAGCCGGACACAGCCGCCGTTGGCAGCATCGCAAAGCTCTCTGTCAGCGTCAGGCCCGTCGTGTCGCCTGCTTTCAACAGCTCAAACAGCATCGGCTTATGGCTATGGTCTGGACAGACTGGATAGCCGGGTGCTGGGCGAATGCCACGATATTCCTCGCGGATCAGGGCCTCATTGGTCAGCTGTTCGCTCGGCGCATACGCCCATAGGTTGGTGCGGACATGCTGATGCAGTCGTTCGGCAAAGGCTTCGGCAAAGCGATCTGCCAAGGCCTTAAGAAGAATATCCTGATAATCATCATGCGCCGCGCGGAAGCGGGCAATATGCGGATCAATGCCGTGAATGCCGACGGCAAAGCCGCCTATCCAATCGCCATCCGGGCTGATAAAGTCGGCAAGGCACATATTGGCGCGATCCCGGCTCTTGCGGATTTGCTGGCGCAAGAAGCTGAAGGTCACATGCCGCTCTTCCTCGGCCAGATGAATAACAACATCATCCCCATCACGGGCGCAGGGCCAAAGGCCGACCACACCGCGCGCCGTCAGCCATTTTTCGGCAATGATCGTGTCGAGCATCTTATTGGCATCGGCAAAAAGGTTGCGCGCACTTTCCCCAACAATAGCATCGTCGAGAATTGCGGGATAAGTCCCATGCAATTCCCAAGCCCGGAAGAACGGCGTCCAATCGATCACGCCGCGCAAATCCTCAAGGCTCCAAGCGTCAAAGACATGCAGGCCCGGCTGCGCGGGCGGCGGCGCCTTATGCGCCATGCCTGCAACAAAGCCATTGGCGCGCGCATCGGCAAGGGAAAGAAGCACGCTGGCTTCCTTGCCTGCACGCACATCGCGCACATGCTGATAATCCGCAGCAGTTGCCTCTACAAAGCCATCACGCTGCGTGTCTGACAGCAATTGCGATGCGACACCCACGGCGCGGCTGGCATCCAACACATGGATGACTGGGCCGTCATAAACGGGGTCGATCTTCAGGGCTGTATGCACCTTTGACGTTGTCGCCCCGCCAATCAGCAAGGGGATGGTAAAGCCCGCCCGCTGCATTTCCTCAGCCACCGTCACCATCTCATCCAGCGACGGCGTGATGAGTCCAGACAGGCCGATAATGTCGGCATCATTGTCCTTCGCGGCCTTCAAAATATCTGACCAGGCGACCATGACGCCCAGATCAATCACTTCATAGCCATTGCACTGAAGCACAACGCCAACGATGTTCTTCCCAATATCATGCACATCGCCCTTGACGGTCGCCATGATGATCCGGCCCTTGGCCTTATGCCCTTCTTCCTTCTCATCCTCGATAAAGGGGATGAGGTGCGCCACCGCCTTTTTCATAACGCGCGCCGACTTCACGACCTGCGGCAGGAACATTTTGCCCGATCCGAACAAATCACCGACGACATTCATGCCGTCCATCAACGGGCCTTCAATGACTTCAATCGGGCGCACGGCCTGTTGGCGCGCTTCTTCCGTATCCTCAACGATATAGGCGTCGATCCCCTTGACCAACGCATGCTCCAGCCGCTTGGTCACGGGCCAGCTGCGCCATTCTTCGGCGGCCTTTTCGGCAACGGCATCCGTGCCCTTAAACCGCTCTGCCAGCGTGATCAGCCGCTCGGTTGAATCTGGGTGACGGTTGAGGACAACATCCTCACAGGCGTCCCGCAATTCGGGGTCAATCGTGTCATAGACATCCAATTGCCCGGCATTGACGATCGCCATATCCATGCCCGCTGGAATGGCGTGATACAAAAAGACGCTGTGCATCGCCCGGCGCACAGGCTCATTGCCACGAAAGCTGAAGGACAGGTTGGAAAGACCACCCGAAATATGCACATGCGGGCAGCGCGCCTTGATCTCTCGGGCCGCTTCGATGAAATCGACGCCGTAATTGTTATGCTCCTCAATACCCGTGGCGACCGCGAACACATTGGGATCAAAGATGATATCTTCCGGCGGAAAGCCAATGCCTGTCAGCAGCTTATAGGCGCGCGCGCAAATTTCGACCTTGCGCTCTTTGGTGTCCGCCTGCCCTTTTTCGTCAAAGGCCATCACAACCACAGCCGCACCATAGGCCATGCATTTGCGGGCGTGATAGAGAAACGCCTCTTCGCCTTCCTTCATGCTGATCGAATTGACGATGGGCTTGCCCGGAACGCATTTCAGGCCAGCCTCTATGACGTCCCATTTTGAGCTGTCGATCATCACCGGCACGCGCGCAATATCCGGCTCTGCGGCGATCAGTTTCAGGAATGTGGTCATCGCCTCGACAGCGTCGAGCAGACCTTCATCCATGTTCACATCGATAATCTGTGCGCCATTTTCCACCTGCTGGCGGGCGACATCAACGGCCTTGGCATAATCGCCTGCAAGTATGAGCTTTTTGAACGCGGCGGAGCCGGTGACGTTCGTCCGTTCGCCGATATTGACGAAATTGGCTGAGGCTTGGGTGGTCATGAGAAGAGAATTATCCGTTTTGAAACAGGCTGGGTCAGGCAGCGATTGTCATGGGCTCAAGGCCCGCCAGACGTGTGGCAATGGGAGGCGTCGGCATCGAACGGGGCGCAACGCCCTGCACCGCGCGGCCAATTGCGGCGATATGCGCCGGCGTAGACCCACAGCATCCGCCCAAGATATTCACTTGGCCTGCTTGCGCCCATTCCCGCACCAGCCCGGCCGTTTCCTCGGGCAGTTCGTCATATTGGCCCAGTTCATTGGGAAGCCCGGCATTGGGATACACCATCAGCAATGTATCGGCGACGCCGGAGAGCAGTTTGACATGCGGGCGAAGCTGCTCGGCCCCGAAGGAACAGTTCAAGCCAATGGTCAAAGGCCGGGCATGGCGCACGGCATGCCAGAAGGCCTCCACCGTATGGCCAGACAAGTTGCGCCCCGACAAGTCGGTGAGCGTCATTGAAATCATCAGCGGAATATCCCGGCCCAGCGCGTCTTGCGCCTCGATAACCGCCATAATGCCCGCTTTGGCATTGAGCGTATCGAACACGGTTTCAATCAGGATGAAATCCACCCCGCCTTCCACCAGCGCATCAACCTGTTCCCGATACACGTCTTTCAACGTGTCAAAATCAATCTCCCGATAGCCCGGATCATTCACATCGGGCGAGAGCGACAAGGTCTTGTTGGTCGGGCCAATTGCGCCTGCGACAAAGCGCGGGCGGCCATCCTTGGCGGCATAGTCATCTGCGACGCGGCGGGCGATGGCGGCATTGGCAAGGTTCAGGTCACGCACCAGATGCTCGGCCGCATAATCGGCCTGACTGATCCGGGTGGAGCTGAATGTGTTGGTTGAGATAATGTCAGACCCAGCGTCGAGATAGGCACGCGCGATTTTTTCGACCACGTCTGGCCGTGTCAGGGCCAATATATCGTTATTGCCCTTCTGGTCGCGCGACAGGCCAAGATCACCCTCATAATCGGCTGCATCCAACCCAAATGTCTGAATTTGCGTGCCCCAGGCCCCATCGGTCAGCAAGACCCGCTTAGCCGCTTCGGCCAGCAATTTTTCCCGCGCAGACATGTTATTTTGCTCCCTTGGGACGAAGCCCCAACAAATGACAAATGGCAAAGCTCAGCTCTGCCCGGTTCAAAGTGTAAAAATGGAAATTGCGCACGCCGCCCGCATAAAGCCTGCGGCTCATCTCTGCCGCAATGGTCGCCGCCACAAGCTGGCGCGCAGCCGGGTGATCATCCAGCCCTTCAAACAGGCGATCCATCCAATCGGGAATGGTCGCGCCGCAGGATTGGGCAAATTTGCGCGCTTGAGCGACATTTGAAACGGGCAAAATGCCCGGCACAATTTCGGCTGAAATGCCGGCCGCTGCCGCCGCATCGCAAAAGCGGAAAAACACCTCCGGCGAAAAGAAAAACTGGCTGATCGCGCGCGTGGCCCCGGCATCCAGCTTCCGCTTCAGATTATCAAGGTCTGCCGCGGGTGATACCGCCTCCGGGTGCATTTCGGGATAGGCGGCAACGGAAATTTCAAACGGCGCAATATCGCGCAAGCCAGCCACCAAATCTGCCGCAGACGCATAGCCATCTGGATGCGGCGTGAAGGCCTGCCCCATTTCGGGGGGATCCCCCCGCAATGCCACGATATGGCGTACGCCAGCCTCCCAATAACTCTGCGCAATCTCGGCAATTTCCGCCTTGCTTGCGGCAACACAGGTCAAATGTGCAGCGGCGGGAATATCGGTTTGCGCCGCAATGCGCGCAACCATAGCGTGTGTGCGTTCGCGCGTGGAACCGCCCGCGCCGTAAGTGACCGACACAAATCGCGGTGC
>CAMAQU010000064.1 GCA_945860425.1 Sphingomonas paucimobilis | reverse complement strand
CGCTTTGCACCTTCCTTACAATATTAGGGATCCGGGCCAAAACCGGGGAGGAGAGAGCCATGCGAAACACCAAATGGATTTTAGCTTTGTGGATGTCGTCGACAGCGATTGCTAGCGCGGCCAATGCGTCATCTCTGGCAAGTTTGGCTGAAGATCAAAGCGCAGCCGAAGCGCAGAGCGCCGCAGGCGAAGACGGAGAAATCATCGTTACTGCTCAACGTCGTGAAGAGCGGTTGGTGGATGTTCCCATTGCTGTGTCGGCTGTGTCTGCAGCCGCGCTGGAGCGTTCTGGCGTACAGAATATCAACAATGTTCAATCGCTCATTCCAAATTTCCAGGTCAACCAAACCCCAGGCAATAGCTTTAGCCCGCTGATCTCGTTGCGCGGCATTGCGCCCTCGGCAGATACCAGCCTCGCACGCGACCAACCGGTCGGGCTTTATCTTGATGGTGTTCCCGTTGCGAAATCAACGGGGGCAGCCTTTGACACAGTCGATCTAGAACGTGTGGAGGTACTCCGCGGGCCACAAGGGACGCTCTATGGCAAGAACACAATTGGCGGCGCTGTAAATATGATCACGCGTAAGCCAACTGGCGAATTCGGCGGGCAGGCTTGGGTAAGCTATGGCTCATGGAACCGGATTCAGCGGCGTGTTTCAGTTGATCTTCCCGAAGTGGCCAATTTTAAGGTGAAGCTGGGCTATTCCGGCAACAGCCAAGATGGGTATTGGCGCAATGCCGCCACCAATCGCTATTTTGGCGAACAAGAGCTGAACGCCGGTCGGGCTGACGTGCTTTGGGAACCCTCAGACTCTTTCTCGGCGCGCTATGTGTATGACATCAGTAATGCCAAGGGGACGCCGACCTTGCTGGCAATTAGCGCAGTTGGCGCTACCTTCCCGGCATCATTGCGGTCCTTTGTTGATAGCCGTGTGAATGCAGCGCGGCCAGGGCGAGATGGCGTTTCTGCGCAAAGTGCGCTGCAGTCAGATTTCAAGACGACTGGCCATTCGTTGACATTGACACTCGATTTGGGATCCGGCGCATTGGGCGATGCAGAGCTAAAGTCGATCACCGCGCGCCGGACCATGAAATCGCGAAGCCGTTCAGATTTTGATGGTACGCCAACCGATTTGATCCGCTTTACGCTGAACAATGATTACGAGGCATTTAGCCAAGAAATCCAATTGATCGGCAGCGGCGACAATGTGAAATACACCATTGGTGGTTTCTATTTGGATGATAACTACGCCAGCTTCAATCCGCGTTGGAATTTCCAATTTGGGGGTGATGCGCGTTATGATCTCAGCGACCGCGGCGGCGGCAGCAAATCATTGGCTGGTTATGGGCAATTCACTTGGACGCCCGAATTTGCGGCCCGTGCATTGGATCTGTCGGTCGGCGTTCGCTACACCAACGACAAGAAAAACGCGCGCGAATTGTTCCTCTCCAACTCGGCCTATGCGGCTAACCCAGCGGCAGTTGGAGCTGGCGTGTTTGAACGGTTGGCCAATGGCACCCCTGTCACGCGCAGCGGGCAACCGGCGGCAGGCGCACGGCCGGGTGCAGGCGGTGCCGGGCCTTATGATCTGATCCCGCTCCAGCGAAATGACAGCTGGTCAAAGTTCAACCCAGAGTTCAACTTTGTCTATCGCTTGCAGTCCGATTGGTCGATTTATGGCCGCGTCGCGACGGGCTTTAAGTCAGGCGGGATCAACGACACTGCCTCAACCAATGCAGCCTTTAACAAGCCTTATAACCCTGAAAATCTTCTCTCTTTTGAAGGCGGCACCAAATATGTGAGCCCGGATCGTCGTGTGAGCCTTGGTGTCTCGCTCTATCATTCAATCTACAAGGATTTTCAGGCAGGCGTGTTCGTGCCAGAATTGGTGACCACCAATATCATCAATGCGGGCAAAGCCAAGTTTACAGGGATTGAGCTCGAGGGCAGCCTGCGGCCAGCCCCCGGCCTGTCTATCAATTTTGGCGGTGGCTATCTGGATGCGCGCTACACTGATTTTGTGCTGCCCTCAGGGCAAGACGTAACCAGCAGCTACAAGATCCCACTTGCGCCGAAATGGAATTACCTTGTCGGGGCAGCCTATAAAGCACCAATGGCAGGTATGACCTTTGAGGCCAGCACCAATTGGTCTTGGCGGTCCATGCAATGGGCGACTATCGCCCCCAATACATTGGCCATGCGCAAGGCCTATGGGACACTGGAGGCCCGCGTTGGTTTGGCGGACATCCGGTTGACCCAGGGCGTGACACTCGACGTAGCTTTGTGGGGTCGCAACCTCACCGACACGGCCTATTGGAACAGCGGCATCGATCTGGGTGTGCTTGCCGTGCGGCAATGGGCTGATCCGCGCAGCGTTGGGGCCGAAGCGCGCATTCGCTTCTGACACCAAGACGCGTGACTGGCAAAATTTATGACATCTCCCCGCCAGTCACGCGTCACCTTCGCGATCCTTTTTCTGGTCACCTTACTGACCGCAATGGGCAATTTGGGTCTGGTATCAGTTATGCCAGCCATTGGCCGAGGGCTTGCTATTCCCGACGCGCTGATTGCCAGCACCTTCTCTCTCTCTGCTCTGGCATGGGCTCTGACATCGCAATTCTGGGCCAGGAAAGCGGATAACTTGGGCCGAAAGCCCATTTTGTTGCTGGGGCTGCTTGGTTTTAGCATTTCCATGGGTGGATGTGCACTGGTGGTCCATGCCAGTGCCGCTCTCGCTCTTGCGCCACTCGCGATATTTGCCGCCTTTATCATTGTCCGGTCGACTTATGGCCTGCTCGGTTCAGCAGCGCCGACAGCCGCCCAAGCTTTGATCGCAGATAGCTTATCTGGGGCTGAACGCGTTAAAGCCTTGTCCTATATAGGAGGGGCTTTGAGCCTTGGGACTATTTTGGGGCCCGCTGTCGCACCATTTCTGATCTTCCAGCCATTTGACCTCGCCGGCCCGCCATTGGTTTTCGCCGTGGCCGGCCTCGCACTTATACTGATGGTCGCTTTCTTGCTGCCGGGTGATTTGCCGATGGTGTCTCAATCAGGGCAGCACAAACCCGATTCGATTTGGCGACACCCCAAAGTGCGGCCGATTCTGGTTCACGGGCTGATTATCGCATCAGCCCAAGCAATTAATCTCTATATTCTCGGATTTGCTTTGATTGACGCCATTGCATCTATTCATGGAAATGTCACTGTGTGGATTGGCTTCACTATGTCCGCCGGGGCGCTTAGCAGTTTGATTGGTCAATTTTTTGTTGTGCCGCTGCTTAAGCCAGCGCCGCATTCCATGCTCAAATGGGGATCGCTTATTGCGGTGCTCGGCAATCTGGTCATCGTCGCCATTGTTGGCCCTTATGCGCTGGCAGCAGGCTTTGTTATTGCCTCGTTTGGTTATGGTTTGGCGCGGCCGGGTATGGCGGCCGCTGCCTCCTCTGAAGTCGGCCCAGAGCTGCAAGGGTCTGTTGCTGGTGCCGTATCGGCAATTGCTGGAGCGTCGATCGCGCTACCGCCCGTTATTGCCTCTATTGTCTATCAATATGCGCCTGTAGGTCCATTTCTGATCGCAGCAGCGGGCGCTGCATGGGTCGCCGTTCGGGCGGTTACGCCGGGCCGAATGTTTCTGCAGGGCGATTGATCGTTTACGAACGCCTGCTTGTTACCTGGCTCGCCAAATGCGAATTTAGATTGGAAAACGACGCCTAAGTTGCGCCATCAAATTCGCAGGAGATCTCAAAATGGATCGGTATCTCGTTATCTCATCCGACGGCCATGTTGGTCTGCCCCCAGAAAAGTACCGTGATTATCTGGAACAGAAATTTCATGCCGAATTTGATGTGGCAATCGCAAAAGAGATCAAGGCTCGCGAAGAGCGCGAGAAGCTGTTCCTCATTAATGACTTCAACACCAAGTGGCGCGCCAAAGTAGGTGATGGGCTGGAAGGCGCTTGGGATAGCAAAATCCGCAATCGCGAATTGGACCAAGACGGCGTTACAGCAGAAATCCTGTTCCCCGATGGCATTACCGAACGCAACGCGCCGCCATTTGGGGCCGATGTCGGCCTGAAACCTCGCGCCGGCCAGGGAGAACTGCAATGGGCCGGCGCGCGCGCGCACAACCGCTGGCTTGCGGATTTCTGCTCAGAAGACCCGCACCGCCGGCTCGGTCTTGCCGTCATCCCGGCGCTCTATTCCGTTGAAGAGACGATCAAGGAAATTCACTGGGCAAAAAAGAATAACATGAAAGGTGTTTTCTTCCCGGCGATTACCGACGGTTTTGATATGTATAACCACACGAAATATTATCCGGTGTGGGAGTTGCTGCAGGACTATAAAATGCCTCTTCACTTCCACAGCGGCGGGTCGCCTGATTATGATATGACGCAGCCGGGCTGGATCGGCACTTATTTGTGTGAATTCGCTTTTTACATGACCCGCCCCATGTGGTCGATGATGTTTGGCGGTGTGTTTGAGGAATATCCTGAGCTGAAAGTTATGTTTGTTGAAGCTGGTGGGGAGTTTTGGTTTCCCTGGATGATCGAACTGATGGATATTCGCGCCTCTGCCAAGCACACCTCTGGCAAACTGGGCGATTACAACGCCAATATGTCGATGAAGCCGAGCGAGTATTTTAAGAGCAACATCTTTGTCGGTTGCTCTGCCTTGCCAGATGAAGACACGACAGATGCCTATTATAAAATTGGCATTGATCGGATCTTGTGGGGTACCGATTATCCGCACCCTGAAGGCACATGGCCCAACACGTTGGAAAAGATGGTGTTGAGCCTTGGGGGGCTGCCGCAAGACGATATTCAAAAGATGCTCGGCACCAATGCACTGGGGGCTTATGATTTGGACGCGAATGCGCTGTGGGACATTGCCGGGCGGATCGGGCCACGCAAAGAGGTGTTTATCAAGCAGGCCGCCGAATAAACAATCATACCAGCGTGTCTGAAAAAACTATGTCCCGAGAAAACCGCCGCTTCTTGCTTGCTGCACGTCCAACAGCCGTGCCCAAAAAGTCAGATTTTGCGTTAGAGCGGCACGCTTTTCCAGTCGTGGAAGATGGGCAGTTCATCATCCGCAACCATTATGCCTCGCTTGATCCGGCAATGCGTGGTTGGATGGATGATCTGCCCAGCTACATGCCGCCAATCGCCTTGGGTGATCCAGTCCGAGCAGCGACACTTGGGGTCGTGGTAGAAAGCAGATCAATTGATTTTCCAATCGGCCAATGGGTTGCTGGCCTGCACGCGTTAGAAGACTATTCGATAGGCGCGGTTGGCGGAACAACGCGGCGGGTGGAGCCAGCATCAGGCGTCCCCATCACCAATTATCTGTCTATCCTTGGCGGCGTTGGGCTGACGGCATATTTTGGTTTTTTTGAAGAATGTCGCCCAAAGGCGGGGGATACAATTTTGATCAGCGGCGCCGCAGGTGCTGTCGGGTCGCTGGTTGGGCAGATGGCCACTCTGGCAGGATGCCGGACTATTGGTATTGCGGGTGGTCCAGAAAAATGTGCCCGCATCATCAGCCGCTACGGCTTTTCCGAGGCCATTGATTATAAAGGCAAAGATGTGACTGACCTCGCTGCCGCCATTCGCGCAATCGCGCCGGATGGTCTGGATATTGTGTTTGAAAATGTCGGCGGTATGGCCCTAGAAGCCGCTCTCTTGAATCTCAAAAAAGGCGCGCGGATCGCACTGTGCGGCCTCATTAGCGAGTATAATGCGCGAGAGCGAATTGGCGCGCGCAATCTCTGGTCGCTTATCCCAGCTCACGCGTCGATCCGCGGCGTTCTTGCCACAGAGTTTCTCGATGATTTTCCAGCCGCTCGGGCGCAATTGGAGCGCTGGCTGATTGCGGGCCAGCTCAAGGTTGATGAGCATGTCGAAGACGGGCTTGAAAATGCGTATACGGCCTTCATGCGCCTCTTCGATGGCAGCCATAATGGGAAGCTCATGCTCAAAATCAATTGAGCACACCCAAAAGAATTCGTGCAAAATGATAATGATGCTGACGATGTTATTCAGCCTTGCATTTCCTTTGATTGGTGCGATGACTACTCAAAGACTAAGCTCCTGATGTTTCAGGGCGAGGGTCGATGTAACGAGAGGGTAAAGACTTGTTCGCTTGGCGCGGAATAGACGAGTTTCTGGCCGTTACGTCATCGGGTAGTTTCACCGCCGCAGCCGAGAAACTTGGCGTTTCAAAATCATTTGTCAGCAAAACCATTAGCGAATTGGAAGATCGGGTGGGCGTCCAGCTGATCGTTCGTACCACAAGACGGCTTTCGATGACTGCCGCAGGGGAGCTGTTTCAAAGTCGATGCCTCGCGCTTCGCGCTGAATTGTCTGATATTCAGCGCACCATGACAGAATTTCAATCGCGCCCCATGGGCCGGTTGCGGATCGCGTTAAGTGATACATTTGGCTCCGACTTTATGTCGGCGCTGTTGGCAGATTTCAGTCAGACGCATCCCGAAATTTCTGTCCAAGCCATAGCTTATCTGCGCGAGGCAGAGCTGGCAGAACATAATTTCGATCTCGCCATTCGCTATGGCAATTTGCCAAGTTCATCGATGCGCGCGAAACTTTTTGGCTATCTGTCCTACAGTTTATGTGCTTCGCCCGACTATATCGCGCGTCACGGCTGGCCCACATCGCCAGAGGATATTGCAAACCATAATTGCCTTACGGATTTGAGCGGTCAGTTCCATTTTAATGGCGGCATCTCGGTACGTGCGCATGGCAATTGGAGCAGCAATAGCGGGGTTGCCCTGCGCTGGGCGGCGCGGCGCGGACTTGGCCTTGCGCATTTGCCAATCAGTGTTGTGCGTCAGGACTTGAATGACGGTAGCCTCGTCTATTCGAGCGAAGAGTGGACATTTCACGATAAAGAGGTTCGCGTTGTCTTTCCGCCAGGCATCATGCCGCGCGCGACCCGGGCGTTTATTGATTATCTGACCAGTCGCTACAACACTGAAGTCAAAATTCGTCCATGGATGTCGCCGGGCTTGGTCCCTGGCACCTTCTCTACCTCCCTCGATTAACGCTGCTGCGTAAACAGTCCGTCGCTTTCGGCGGCCTTTCCCTTGCCCGACCTGTTGTTAATATCCCTCTTGGATGAGCCAATGTGCTCACAAGGGAGAGGTTCAATCGCATGCCGGCAGTGCAACGTTTTCCAATGGGCATCCCTTATGGATGGTATTTCGTCGCTTATTCGGATGAGCTGAAGATTGGTGACGTCAGGTCGCTGCATTATTTTGGCCGCGATCTGGTGCTCTTCCGAAATGAAAGCGGCCAAGCCGGCGTGCTAGATGCCTATTGTCCACATATGGGCGCACATCTGGGTGACGGCGGTGTTGTCGAGGGCGATGTGCTGCGCTGTCCCTTCCACGCTTGGGCTTTTCGTCCCGATGGGTTTTGTGTCGACATTCCTTATGCAAAGGCTTTTCCGCCGATCTGTAAGCGGGAAGCCGTCGCTGGTCCTTACCCTGTCACAGAAGCCAATGGTGTCATTTGGGCATGGTATCATCCAACGGGGGAAAAACCGCTTTTTGAGGTTCTGTCGGTGCCGGAGTTTACGGAGGCCGGTTGGGCGGCGCCCACACGTCGGGAGTGGCGCTTTGCCAGCAATCCTCAAGAAATTGCTGAAAATGGCGTTGATGTCGCCCATTTCGAGTTTGTTCACAAAATGAACGCAGTGCCCGAAGGGCAAACCACTTATGACGCCCATATCCGGCTTTCTGCCGCCTTTGGCGAGCGTACAATGACCTTGCCAGACGGGCAGACCAAGGTGGTTCCCTCTACTGTTCAGACCATCCAAAATGGGGCGGGCCAAAAGACAACGCATTTGACAGGCGTGGTCACACTGGCGCTTCAGGTGCTGGTGACCCCCGTGGAGGCAGATGATTGCGAACTGCGCTTCTGCTTCACACACCCGGTTGTTGAACCAGTTTCATTTGAAGACAAAGCCATTCAGGCGGCCATTGCGTCAACCACCGGCCAAACTGGTGTCGAAGGTGATATTCCAATCTGGAACAAGAAAATTCACCGCGCCCAGCCGCTACTTTGCGATGGCGACGGACCAATTCTGAGATTCCGAAAGTATTTCGAGCAGTTTTACGCCTGAAGCCGTGTTTAATGAGCCGGAAAATTGGCCGATTTCTGTTTGGGACGCATCACAGCAGACTAATAT
>CAMAQU010000063.1 GCA_945860425.1 Sphingomonas paucimobilis | reverse complement strand
GGTCAAGCCGCTTCAACAGATCAGCGCGGGTTTTGTTGGCCAATGGAATTCTCCCTTGTGTGTCGGGCGCGGATTGTGTCGCGATGCGTGATCGAAGCTTTGCGTGTCGTCAAGAAGCAGGCGCCGTTCAAACTCTCCCGAGTGGTCTTCCAAGTTTCAATAGGGCCAAACGCGCCCGACAAAGTGCATCCAGAAACACGATAAGTCAGGCCATCCGCCGCATGAAGAAGCGCAGGGGGTTTATATGGAGAGCTAAAGAAGGGATTGGCGGAGACGGAGGGATTCGAACCCTCGATACGGTTACCCGTATGACGCTTTAGCAAAGCGTTGGTTTCAGCCGCTCACCCACGTCTCCGGCGCTTTGGCTGTCGGGCGCTATAGCGAGGGGTTTGGCGCTAGACAATGCCCCCTTGGGAGGATTTTGCGTTTCGGGTGGGCGCGAAAGCGACTCATCCTGTCGCTGGGACCTTGCGAGACGGGGATGCGCGGCGTTTAGTTGGGTCAAACCCGATCATTGGATGGCGCTTATGACCTTTTCATTTTTGCAGCACCGCCTTTGGGTGCGCCTTATGTCCGCACTGGTTCTTGGCAGTTTCACCTTGGCCAGCGCGCAGGCACAGGGGCAGCAGCCAGTGGCGCCCGGCCCGGCTTATGAAGTGCCGCCTGCACCAGAACCCGGCAATGCGCCCGCAGCCAGTGACGCGGCCCCGACAGCCCCCGGCAAAACCGCAACGCACAAAAAGGATGACCTGATAGGCGCGGCGGAACGTGTGTTTGGCAAAGGGGCAAAGGGTCTGGGCGAGCTCATGGAAAAAATCCTGGCGGATCAGGGGGAGCCGAATGCCTATATCGCTGGGCGAGAAGCGTCAGGGGCCTTTGTTGTGGGTCTGCGCTATGGATCTGGCACGCTGGTTCATAAGGTTGAAGGGGAACGTCCCGTTTATTGGACGGGTCCGTCCTTGGGCTTTGATGTTGGCGGCGATGCCACGCGCACCTTCATCCTCGTCTATAATCTTTATGATGCGCAGGATCTGTATCGCCGCTTTGGGCAGGTTGAAGGGCGCGCCTATTTTGTAGGCGGGCTTTCCGCGACCTATTTGCGGCGCGGCAATGTGGTTGTCATTCCCATCCGGCTGGGCGTTGGCATGCGGCTTGGGGCCAATGTTGGCTATATGAATTTTACCGAAAAGTCCCGCTGGCTGCCATTCTAATTAGTCTGTCTCCAGCCGCCAACCCAATGTTTCGCCTGCGTGGAAGGGCACAATCTGCGTGCCTGCGGCATCAATATGGGTGGGCACCGTCTCTCCACCGCGCACAAGCGTGATCGTGCCTTCATTGACGGGGAGCCTGTAAAAGGCCGGGCCGTTCAAGGACGCAAAGGCTTCCAGCTGATCGAGTGCATTTTCTTCATCGAACACCTGTGCGTAGCTTTCAATCGCAAAGGGGGCGTTGAAAATTCCGGCACAACCGCAGGATGTTTCCTTGGTTTCAATGGCATGAGGAGCCGTATCCGTGCCGAGGAAGAATTTCGCATTGCCCGATGTGGCGGCGGCGCACAGGGCCAGCCTGTGGCGTTCGCGCTTCACGATGGGCAGGCAATAAAGATGCGGCCTTATGCCACCGACCAGCATGTCGTTGCGGCTGATGTGCAAATGCTGGGGTGTGATTGTGGCTGCAACATTGGGGCTGGATGCCGCGACGAAATCCACCGCGTCCGCCGTCGTGATATGTTCAAAAACAGTCCGCAAGCCCGGAAAGTCCTGCACAATCTTTGAGAAGATGCGGTCGATAAAGACAGCCTCTCGATCGAATACATCCACATCATGATCGGTCACTTCGCCATGGATCAGGAAGGGCATGCCAATTTTTTCCATGCGTTCCAGCACGGGGTAGATCAGGCGAATATCGGTGACGCCATGCGCGGAATTGGTCGTGGCATTGGCGGGATACAGCTTGGCGGCCGCGAAGGCCCCGCTTTCAAAGCCCGCCGCAATTTGATCGGGATTTGCGGTATCCGTCATGTAGCAGGTGATCAGCGGTTCAAAATCGCTGTCAGAAGGCAGAGCGGCCATAATCCGGTTGCGATAGGCAATGGCCTGATCCGCTGTCGTGACCGGCGGCTTGAGATTGGGCATCACAATGGCCCTGCGAAACTGACGCGCGGTATAGCCGACAACGGCCTTCAACATCTCGTCATCGCGCAGGTGGACATGCCAATCATCCGGGCGTCGAATGGTGATCTGATCCGTCATGCTTACTCCTTGCCTGCGAAAGACTTGGGAAAATCTCTTATTCGTCTTACATGACAGCCATGGCCGATACCATGCTTTCAGATAGAACCGTCATTCGACTGTCCGGTGACGATGTCCGCGGATTCTTGCAAGGGCTTGTGACAAACACTGTTCTTGGGGACTTGCCAGTTTGGTCAGGGCTGTTGAGCCCGCAGGGCAAGGCGCTGTTCGATTTTTTTATCTGGGGCGACGGCGATGATCTGTTGATCGATTGTGAGTCGGCGCAGGCAGAGGCCTTGATTAAGCGCCTGTCTGTGTATCGATTGAGGCGCCCCATTGTGATTGCCCGAGATGAGTCGTTGGCCGTGCATTGGGCGCAGGCTGGTGAGGAAGGCGTTGCTGATCCCCGGCTTGCTGCGCTTGGCCGACGTTGGATTGCGCCGCCCAGCGGCGCTGCATCTGGCTATCATGCGCATCGTTTGGCGTTGGGCGTGGCGGAAGGGGTCGCAGAATTAGGACAGGATAAAACCCTGTGGCTTGAGGCGAATGCCGCCGAGCTGAATGGCGTCAGCTTCACCAAGGGCTGCTATATTGGGCAGGAAAACACCGCCCGCATGAATTATCGGCAAAAGGTCAACCGTCGCCTTTTTGTTTTGCCCGATGGCCGGGTGGAGCGTCGACCCGTCGACGCACCCGGTGATGCCCTGATCCCGGATTGGCTGGCACCGGTTCTGGCGGGCGCATAAATCTGACCCGTCCGAACAGCGTCAAAATTCACGCTTTTCCTTCGGGGCATGGGTCGCTAACCCCTGAAATCTATAAAGGGGATGTGGGGCATGGTTGATCTTTGGTTGCAGCTTGGGCTGGCACCCGCTGCGCTTATGGCGCTTGCGCTGATTGTGCTTGGGGCGGCCTTTGTGCGGGGGCTGACGGGTTTTGGCTTTGCCATCCTTGCCGTGCCGCTCATGGGTTTGGTCATCCCGCCGACCGATGCCGTTCTGCTGGCAATTGTTCTTCAAACGCTGATCGGGCCTTTTGGCGTCGCAAAATCCATTGACCATATTGATCGTCCGGTTGTGGCGAAGGTGGCTGTCTTTGCGATGATGGGAACACCGCTTGGTCTGCTGGCCTTGGCAAGCACACCCGATGATCTTGCTAGGTTGATCATTGCGGCCATTGCCGTCGGCTGTTTTGGGACATTTTTGATCAAACGCGCCCCGCTGCCGAACAAGGCATTGCCGCATATTGCCGCGACGGGATTTGCCGCTGGCGTGCTCAATGGATTTGCCGCTATGCCGGGGCCGCCCGTCATCCTCTATTTCGTCCGCAGCGGCGTTTCACCGATGACGGCGCGTGGGTCTATGATCCTCGTCTTTTTCGCCGCTGGTATTGCAGGCACAACAACGGCCGCTGCGCGGGGGCTTTTGACGGGCCATATCTTGGTCATGTCCCTCGCGGCCTTCCCGCTGATGCTGCTGGGCAATCAATTGGGGTCTCGCTTTTTCGGCAAGGTTGAAGATCGGGTCTGGCGGGGGCTTGTGGTTGCGCTCTTGTTCGCGGCGACCCTCGGCGCGCTTTCCAAGCTCTGGGCTTGACGGCGGGCGGCGGCATGTCCAATCGGGTGCTTACAGTGAAAGGATAATGTGACGTGGAAGCGGTCAGCACGATCGAGGGCAAAGCCTATCCCTTTGGCCTTAAGAATATCGATACCGATGTCATCATTCCTGCCGCTTGGCTGAAAACCATCAGCCGCACTGGTCTGGGCAAAGGCGCGTTTGAGGCTCTGCGTAAGGAGCCCGGCAATCTCTTTGACGATCCTCAGTTTGCCGGAGCGCCCATCCTGATTGCGGGCGATAATTTCGGCTGCGGATCCAGCCGGGAACACGCCGCTTGGGCCTTAGCCGATCTGGGCATTACGGCCGTCATTGCGCCCAGTTTTTCCGACATTTTTTCAGGCAATGCGTTTAAGAATGGCATTTTGACGGTGGTGCTGCCGCAAGAGGCTGTGGATCGTCTGCTTGAGGTTGCGCAAACCGACACCATTTCCATTGATCTTGCATCACAGACGGTGACAACGCCGTTTCAAGATCGCTTCACCTTTGAGATTGACGCGTTTCGCAAGCATTGCCTGCTCAACGGTCTCGATGAAGTTGGCCTAACCATGGCGATGGACGATAAGATTTCAGCCTATGAGCGCCGCGCAACAACCGCGTGGCCCTGGCAAGCAGGAGCGGTAACATGAAGGCATTGCTATCCAAACAGGTCGGTGGACCAGAAACGTTGGTTCTGGAAGAGGTGGCCGATCCTGTTGCAGGACCTGGTCAGATTCTCGTGTCGGTGAAGGCCTGTTCGGTCAATTATCCCGACGTCTTGATGATTGAAGATAAATATCAGGTGAAGCCGCCCCGGCCTTTCTCTCCGGGAAGTGAAATCTCGGGCGTTGTTGAGGCGGTGGGCGAGGGCGTGACCCAGTTTAAGGTTGGCGATCGTGTTCTCGGGGCCGCAAATGGCGGCATGGCCGAGAAAGTCGTGCTCAACGCGACGACAGCCTATCCACTGCCGGACGAGCGAAGCTTTGCCGAAGGGGCTGCCCTGATCCTGACCTATGGCACCTCCATCCACGCGCTGGTGGACCGGGGCCATATCAAGGCAGGCGACACCTTGCTTGTGCTCGGCGCCGCTGGTGGCGTCGGGATTGCCGCGGTGGAACTGGGCGTGGCCTATGGCGCGCGCGTGGTTGCGGCTGTGTCGTCCGAAGAAAAGGCGGCGGCCGCGCGTGCGGCGGGGGCATCTGAAGTTGTCATTTATGGCCGCGCGCCCTTTGATAAGGATCAGTCCAAGGCGCTGTCTGAAGCGTTTAAGGCCGCTGTCGGCCCCAATGGCGCGAACCTGATTTATGATGCGGTGGGCGGCGATTACGCAGACCCCGCCATTCGCTGCATCGCTTGGGAAGGGCGCTATCTGGTCGTCGGCTTCCCGGCGGGCATCCCGCGGCTTCCGCTCAACCTGACGTTGCTCAAGAGCTGCGATGTCTGTGGCGTTTTCTGGGGGGCATTTACGATGCGCGATCCAGAAGCCAATCGCGCCCATATTGCCGAGCTTTTCCGCTTTTGGAAGGAAGGCAAAATCAGCCCGCGTGTGACCGATACCTTCCCGCTGGAACGGGGTGGCGAGGCCATTGCCAAAATGGCCCGTCGTGAAGCCATTGGGAAACTTGTCGTCACCATAGATTAAAGGGACGCGCCTTCTCAGGCTCGGTTGAATCGAGGGGGTCGACGCCCTATGTTGAGAGCGAAACGCCGCAGATTAAGGGACGAAGCATGACGACCTTTGATGACCGTGAAAATGCCTTTGAAAACAAGTTCGCGCATGATCAGGACATGGCGTTTCGCGTGACCGCGCGGCGCAACAAGCTGATCGGTCAATGGGCTGCCCAGAAAATGGGCCTGACAGCCGAAGAAACGGATTCCTATGCAAAGTCGGTCGTACAGGCTGATTTTGAAGAGGCGGGGGACGAGGATGTCATCCGCAAGCTTCTGGGGGATTTGATTGCAGCCGGCGTCGATACCAGCGAGGAAGATGTGCGCGCGGCGATGAGCGACCTTATGGTCGAGGCCCGCCGCCAATTAATGGAAGCGAAATAAATCCCATGCCGATGCCAGCAGACGAGATTCAGGGATTGATCCTGGCTGCCTTCCCCGATGCGAAGGTGGAGATCACCGATCTTGCCGGTGATGGCGATCATTATGCGGCCCGTGTGGTGAGTGCTGCGTTTCGCGGCCTACCGCGCGTGCGGCAGCATCAAGCCGTTTATGCCGCATTGGGTGGCCGTATGGGTGGCGAATTGCACGCCCTACAGCTGACCACTGTGGTCCCAGATTAAGGAGATACAGATCATGACCGATACTCAGGCCCGCATTGGCGATATTGTGAACAGCAGCGACGTTGTGCTGTTTATGAAGGGCACGCCCTTGTTCCCGCAATGTGGCTTTTCCAGCCTTGCTGTTGCGATCCTCGACCGGGTTGGCGTTGAATATGCTAGCGTCGATGTGCTGCAAGATGCCGAAGTCCGCACCGGGATTAAGCAATTCTCAGATTGGCCAACCATCCCCCAGCTTTATGTGAAGGGGGAGTTTGTCGGCGGTTCGGACATTATGAAGGAAATGTACGAGGCCGGTGAGCTGGATGAGCTGATGGCTGAAAAAGGCGTTGCTCCGGCTGCCTGACGCAGATCCTTTCCCAATTTCGTCACATGAGGGCGCATGAAGCACCCGGATCTCTCCGCTGAGCCCTATGCCATTGCAGAGCAGGTGAGCCCGCTTGTGCGCCGCGTGCTGGCGTACAACCCGTCGCCTTTCAGCTATACGGGCACACAGACTTATATTGTGGGGACAGGCGAGGTCGCGGTGATTGATCCTGGCCCGCTGGGGGATGATCCGCATCATGTGGAGGCGTTGATCTCCATCCTATCGGGCGAAAAAATTTCCGCCATCATGTGCACCCACACGCACCGTGACCATAGCCCGGCGGCTGCTCCGCTGGCAGCGGCCACGGGCGCGCCGATTATTGGCTGTGCAGCACTGGTGCTGGAGGATGATGGCCCGCGCGCCGATGCCAGCTTTGATGCGACCTATGCGCCTGACAGGGTATTGGTGGATGGTGATCAGATCAGCGGTCCGGGCTGGACGCTGACGGCGGTCGCAACGCCGGGGCATACATCCAACCATCTCTGCTTTGCGCTGGCAGAAGAAAAGGCCCTGTTCACGGGCGATCATGTCATGTCGTGGTCAACCAGCGTCGTCTCTCCGCCTGATGGCGATATGGCCGCTTATATGCGCAGCTTGGCGCTGTTGATGGATCGGGATGACGCCATTTATTATGCCGCGCATGGCGCGCCCATAGAAACGCCCCATCGCCTTGTCCGGGGCATGATGGGCCACCGCAAGCAGCGCGAAGGGCAGATTTTACGCTTACTCGAAAGCGGGGTCGGCCATATCCCAGAGATGGTGGGTCACATGTATAAGGGCGTCGATAAGCGTCTGCATCCTGCAGCCGGTCGGTCTGTGCTAGCGCATCTCATCGATCTACGGGATCGTGGGGAGGTTGCCGGGGCGGACGATCACTGGCAACGCCTGACTTAATGTTGTTTTAACTGCCAAAGTGAAAAGGTGATGCGATCATGACTGCACCCATAGGCACGCTGGCCGGTGTTGATATCCGGGCTGAGATTGAGCGGCTTCGCAAGGAGCGGAACGCCGTGATCCTGGCGCATTATTATCAGCGCCCGGAAATTCAGGATCTGGCCGATTATGTGGGCGACAGTCTGGAACTCAGCCGCAAGGCGCAGGCAACCGATGCCGATGTCATTGCCTTTTGCGGTGTCCGCTTCATGGCAGAGACAGCGAAGATCCTTTCTCCGGAAAAAACCGTGATCCTGCCCGATATGGATGCCGGGTGCAGTTTGGAAGATAGCTGCCCGCCAGATCAGTTCGCGGCTTTTCGTGCGGCGCACCCAGATCATATCGCTTTGACCTATATCAACTGCTCAACAGAGGTTAAGGCACTTTCTGATATTATCGTCACAAGCTCTTCTGCAGAAAAGATTTTATCTCAAATTCCACTCGATCAAAAAATCATTTTCGGGCCAGATAAACATCTGGGCGGCTATCTTGCGCGAAAGCTTGGGCGGGACATGCTGCTCTGGCCGGGCGTCTGCATTGTGCATGAAGCCTTCTCGGAAACGGAGCTAATCAAGCTTAAGGCGCAACACCCGGGCGCACCCGTTGCTGCCCATCCTGAATGCCCGGCGCATATCATCGATCATGCCGATTATGTTGGCTCGACCAGTGGCATATTGGACTATGCCAAGCATCTGCAGGGCGATACCCTGATCGTCGCGACGGAGCCGCACATCATCCACCAGATGGAATTGGCGATGCCGCACAAGACGTTCATCGGCGCGCCGGGGGCGGATGGGAACTGCAACTGCAATATCTGCCCCTATATGGCGCTCAACACGCTGGAAAAACTCTAT